>CAZEFP010000044.1:8628-11888 GCA_964511565.1 uncultured Planctomycetaceae bacterium | reverse complement strand
GGCCTTTCGGCAGTTCTGCAAGAAAGTGGATGCGGTCTGGCGATTTGAACTTGCCGATCTTCCGCTGGCAAAGCGCGATCAGCTCCTGCTCGGTCACACTTGTGCCGTCGCGCACGGCAACGCCGGCTTCCACGCGCTGGCCATAGTTTTTGCACGTGCAGGCAAAGGCCGCAGCCTCGATGACGTCTTCGTGCGCATACAGGGCTTCGTCCACTTCGCGCGGGGCGATGTTCTCGAGCACCTTCACCCGGGAGTCGAGGTCCACGACGACGATGTCCACGTCCCCGTCTCCCTCCAGGTCCCCGAATGCGGCGCCGCGGCTGACGCCAAGGAGCGGATCCGGGGTCGCGCCGGCGGGCTGCGTGAGCTTGAAGGTCACCCGCTTGCCCTTGCGGGTCCCACGGAACAGGTGGTTCGGCTCCGCATAGGCGTCTTCGGGGTCGAAGCGCTCGCCCTCCTTCCACGCCTGGACCGCGCCGTTCGCCACGTACAGGTCGAGCGTCCCGTCGAGGTCGAAGTCCTGGAACCCCATGCCGAAGCCCGTGAACTTGATGCTCACCCCGGCGGTCCCGGTGGTGTTGCTCATGTCGCTGAACTTGCCGTTGCGGTTCCGGTAGAACGTGTTCGTCTCGCGCCGCAGGTGGGGCATGTACAGGTCGAGGTCGCCGTCCTCGTCGAGGTCGACGAACTGCACGCCCATCCCGGCCTCCGGGGTCCCGTTGCCGTTCAAGCCGCAGCCCGCCCGGATCCCGCGGTCCTCGAAGATGGCCCGGCCGTCGTTGATCCAGAGCAGGTTCGTGGTGGCGTCGTTGGCCACGTAGACGTCCAGGTCCCCGTCGAGGTCAGAGTCGCCCACCGCGAGGCCGAGGCCGTTCCCGAAGGCCGCGTCGATCCCGGTCCGCAGGGTGGCGTCGGTGAAGCCGAGCCGCCCGAAGGTGTAGAAGACGTCCGCCGAGGGCGCGTTGTAGTTGTTCGGGCTGCAGTAGTCGGGCTCGCCGTAGTAGTTGAAGCACTCGATCTCGATGGAGTCCGACCAGCCGAGGTTGTTCACGACGTAGAGGTCCAGCTTGCCGTCGCCGTTGGCGTCGAACATCGCGGCGCTGGTGGCCCAGCGCGGGTCGCCCACCTTGAGCTTCGCCGTCTTGTCGGTGAAGGTGCCGTCCCCGTTGTTCACGTACATGACGTTCGGCCCGACGTTGGTCACGAACAGGTCCGTGTCCCCGTCCCGGTCGAAGTCCCCGCAGGCCGCGCCCATGCCATACGCGGTGCTGCCCACCCCCGCTTCCTCGGTCACGTCCGTGAATCGCAGGGGGCCGCCCGGCTCGGTGTCGTTGCGGAAGAGCCGGTTCCCCGGGCGCTCCACCCCGAGGGGCGCCTCCCCGAGGATCCCTCCCTGAACCAGGTAGAGGTCCAGGTCTCCGTCGCCGTCATGGTCGAGCATGGCGACGCCGCCGCCCATGATCTCGGGGAAGCGGAAGCGGTCGGTGCGATCTGCCATGTGCACGAAGTCCACGCCCGCCGTCGCACCGACCTCGCGGAACCAGGTGGGGGGAGCGGTGGCGTCCTGCGTGACGGCGGGGGTGGTCAGGGCGAGCAGCGAGAGGGAGGTGATCATCTTCGGTGGGAGGGCAGGGCGGCGATGCGGGTGCGAACGGCGGGCGGGCTGGGTCAGGGGCGGTCGCCGCCAGCGTCGGGCGCGGGGGCCTTCGGCCGCTCGCGCGCGATGTGGGCCTGGACCGCGGTGACGAACTGGGCCACCTGGGGATTCCCGGGGCCAGCGGCCTCGAACTCGGCCAGGGCCGCCTCGGCGCCGTCGAAGTCGCCGATCGTCAGGTACGCCTGGACGCAGAACTGAAGGGAGGGGAGCTGACCCGCCCCCGCCACGCGCAAGCGCTCGATGTAGGGCTTGATCTCGGCGGTGCGCTGGTTGGAGATCAGCGCCTGGATGACCGTGGAGAGCGCGCTGGGGTCACGCGGGACCGAGTCCAGGTGGCGCATGGCGTACCGGAGCATCTCGCGGGCGCGGCCCATTTGCGCGTACAGGTTCGCGAGCTGCATGTTGAAGCCAGGCTCCGTGCAGCCGAGGCGCTGGGCCATCTGGAACGAGGCGAGGGCCGTCTGGAGGGACTGTCCCATGGCGTTCTGGTCCCCCGCGAAGCTGGCCGTGGTCTGGTGGCTCACGCCGACCCAGTAGTGGTTGGAGCCGACCGTGGGGGCCGCCGTGGCGGCGGCGGTGGCGCTGGCGAGGGCCGTGGCGCAGAGCGCCTTGCCGCGGTCCTGCAGCTGGGACATGACCGCCGGGTCGGGCGTCGCTCCCTGCGCCGCCATCTGCTGCATGTTGCCGAGCTGACCGGCGATCCCTCCCGCCTCTTGCAGGTCGAGCAGGCAGGATTGGATCAGGGTGGAGGGCTCGTTCGGGGAGGCCTCCAGGCTCCGGGCCAGGAGCGCCCGCGCCCTCGTGCCGTCGCCGCTGCGCTGGGCGACGCGGGCGGCGAGGTTGAGCACGAGGTACTCGTCGCCTCGGCTCTCCATGATCTCCGCCAGCCGGCGGTTGGCCTCGTCGAGCTCGCCAGCCTGGACGAGGTTCTCGATGAGCATCATCCGCCTGCCGAAGCCGCGGCCGTACGCGCGCAGTCGTGCGGTGTGGGGGCCCGGGGGGAACTCGGGGAACGCGTTCTCGCCGGCGATCAACTCCGCTTCGCCCTCCTCGTCCTGGCCGAGCTCGAGCAGCGCGAGGCCGAGGGTGTAGTGGGCGTGGCGGTAGCCAGGGGCGAGCTCCAGGGCCTCCCTGCACAGGGCGGCGGCCTCTTCGGGGCGCTCCAGGTCCAAGAGCGACTGGGCGAGGCCCACGCGGCTCGCCGGGTATCGCACCACCTGGGGCTGGCTCTCCTCGGCCGC
This sequence comes from uncultured Planctomycetaceae bacterium, assembly GCA_964511565.1. GTDB lineage: Bacteria > Planctomycetota > UBA1135 > UBA1135 > Saltatorellus. The sequence goes on along the minus strand of CAZEFP010000044.1, from coordinate 8,990 downwards.
GATGGCGCGGCGCCACGCGGCCTCCGCGGCCTCGAGTTCACCGGCGATGCGCAGCGCGTCGGCGAGTCGCGCCTGGACCACCGGGGTGTTCTTGAAGACCTCAGCGGTGGCCCGCAGGTCGCTGATAGCAGGCTCGAGGTCCCCCGAGGCGAAGCGACAGATCCCGCGGCGGAAGAGCCACTGGGTGCCCTCGGGGTCGAGCTCGAGGGACTGGTCGTAGCAGCGCTCGGCGAGGGACCAGATGGTGTTGCCCTCGTAGGCGAGGCCGAGCTCGGCCCTCGCCTCGGCGCTCGTGGGGTTGGCCGCGATCTCGGCGAGGAGCTCGTCGAGGAGGCGCACGAGGCCGGGGTCCATGGACGAGG
>CAZEFP010000044.1:3953-8618 GCA_964511565.1 uncultured Planctomycetaceae bacterium | reverse complement strand
CCACGGCGGCGGTGGTCTCCTGGGCCTGCGCGTCGCCGCTCGAGGCGACAAGGGCGACCAGGGCCGCCCCCTGCAGGAAGCGAGTGATGGGATTGGGACGCGTCATCTGGCGGGTCGTGGTGAGGGGGCGGCGTGGTGCCCTCGCGGTGATCGGGCGGGTCGCGAGCTCGCGGGCTCGGTGGGGCCCGGGGCCGGGCGCTCTTGTGCGGAGGACGAGGGGCTGCGTGCCCCTCGCCGGGGCATGGTACGGCCGCCGGGCAGCGGCCGGGCGAAGGGGGAGGAAGTGACGCGGTCGATGTCCGGCGAGGCGCTGTCCTGCGCCCCTCAGGACCCCTCGGACTCCTCCGCAGCGCGGAGGGCCTCGACCTCTTCGACCTCGCCGATCACCTCGAGGATGGCCTCAAGAACGATCTCGGGCCGCTCGAGTTGGAGCTGATGGCCGGATCCTTCCACGATCACGCGCTGCGCGCGCTTGGAGAGCTCCAGGAAGGCCGCGCTCTGCTCCGTCCAGAGACGGTTGTAGGTCTCGTGGGGGTAGTCGGTGGGCGCCTCCGAGGCGGGGAACGTGTCGGTCGCGACGATGGCACGGATCGGGAGCTCCGGCGTGGCGGGCAGGCCGGCGAGGTACTCGACGTTCTGGGCCTCGCACTCCATCTCCGAAGCGGCGGCGCGTCGGACCCCGGGTGCGAGCTCGTGGGCGTCGAGCGCGGCGCGTAGCGCGGCGGGGAGCGGCAGGTGCTCATTGGGGGACTGGCGAGCGTTCATCAGGCGCAGGAGCCCGAAGCGCCCCAGGAGGGAGGCGAGCCCCATTCCCAGCGCGGATGGCTTGAGCGCCGCGACCTGTTCACGGCGGAGCAGGTCGCCGAAGCCCTCGTGCATGGGGTCGACGAGCACGAGCGCGGACGTCTCGAAGGGATAGCGGTGCGCGTAGGTTCGTGCGACGCCCGCCCCGGTCCCGTGTCCGACGAGGATCACGGGGCGCCCCGGAGCGACCTGCTGCAGGAGATGGTGCAGCTCCCGGGCGAGGGTCTCCACGTCACGGGGAGGCGGTCCGCCCTCGCTCCACCCCAGCCCCGCCCGGTCATAGACCACCGACGTCGCGACCTTGCCGAGCTCCTCGGGGAGCCTGCCCCAGTGGGTGGACCACGCGCCCTCATCCGCCTCGAACACCACCACTCGCTCTCCGTCACCGAAGACACGCGCGTGCAGGCCGTGCCCGCCGACGTCGACCCGCCGGCCGGGTCTCGGCCAGCGCTTCCGGTCCCAGCGGCGTGCGACGGCCTCGAAGAGGAAGCCGAAGAGCAGGGCGGCGGCGGCGATGTAGAGGAAGGTCACGGCGAGCTGTCGAGCGGGAAGCGGCGGAACATTCTACCCCCAACCAGCCGCCGGTTCTCCCCTCCGGCGGCGCGGTCGAGGGGAGGCCGCCACGTCCACACGACCGCACCGCGGATCGGGCGGGGTCAGGCGGCGCCAACCGTCACCCAAGGGCAGGGAGGCCCCTCCGCATGCTCGCGGAGGGGCCTCCCTGGGCATCCCGGGTCTCCCCGGCTCAGTAGTTCTTCGCGAAGAGCACCCGCTGGGCGCTGGGCTCCCCGGTCTTGATGCACTTGCCGGGCTCGGCGGGCGGGCCCTCGCCTTCGAGGGGGATGCAGCGGATCGTGGCCTTGGTCGCCTCCTTGATGGCCAGCTCGGTCTCGGTCGTCCCGTCCCAGTGGGCGTAGACGAAGGAGCTCTTGCTGCCCTCGAAGGCCGCCACGAAGTCGTCCCAGGTGTCCACCAGGTGGGTGTTCTCCTCGCGCATCTTCAGGGCGCGCTCGTACAGTTCCTCCTGGAACCGGTCGAGGCGCTTGCCGATCTCGACCCCGAGCCCGTCCCAGGGCAGGGTCTCCTTCACCGGTCGGCCGCGCTCGTCGAGCTCGGCCAGGCGCATCTTGCTCATGACCGCGCGCTGCTCGAGGTCACGGGGGCCGAGCTCGAGACGCATGGGGACGCCCTTGCGCTCCCACTCGTAGTACTTGGCCCCCGGCTTCATGCCGGTGCGCTTGTCCACCTCGACCCGCAGGCCGTCGTCCCGCAGGTCGGCGGCGATCCGGTCGGCCGCCTCCAGGACCGCGTCACGCTCCTCGTCCTTGCGGTAGATCGGGACGATCACCACGTGGATCGGCGCGAGGCGCGGCGGCAGCACGAGGCCGTCGTCGTCGGAGTGCGTCATGATCAGCGCGCCGATCATGCGGGTCGACAGACCCCACGAGGTCTGCCACACGTACTCGCGTTCGCCCTCGGCGTTCTGGAAGGTGACATCGAAGGCCTTGCCGAAGTTCTGGCCCAGGTCATGGCTGGTGCCGGACTGCAGGGCCTTGCCGTCCTGCATCATGGCCTCGATGGTGAGCGTCTCGAGCGCGCCCGCGAAGCGCTCGTGGGCGCTCTTGACCCCGCGCACCACCGGCATGGCCATCATCTCGCGGGCGAAGTCACGGTAGACGTCGAGCATCCGCGCGACCTCCTCGGTGGCCTCCTCGTGGGTCGCGTGCGCCGTGTGCCCCTCCTGCCAGAAGAACTCGCCGGTCCGCAGGAACATTCGCGTCCGCAGCTCCCAGCGCATGACGTTGGCCCACTGGTTGATCAGCAGGGGGAGGTCGCGGTGGGAGTCGATCCACTTGGCGAAGAAGTGCCCGATGATCGTCTCGGAGGTGGGGCGGATGCAGTACGCCTCCTCGAGCTCCTTACCGCCCGCGTGGGTCACGACCGCGAGCTCGGGCGCGAACCCCTCGACGTGCTCCGCCTCCTTCTCCAGGAAGCTCATGGGGATCAGCAGCGGGAAGGCGGCGTTCTTGTGCCCGGTGGCCTTGAAGCGCCGGTCGAGGTCGGCCTGCATGGCCTCCCAGATCGCGTACCCGTGGGGCTTGATGACCATGCAGCCCTTCACGACGCCCGCGGGCTCGGCGAGGTCGGCGTGCTGGATGATGTCCTGGTACCACTGCGCGTAGTCTTCGGCGCGGGTCTTGATCTTGGCCTGGGCCACTGGCGTTCCTCTCTGATCGGGGCTCCGGCGGCGGTGGCCCGTTCGGGTGGGGCCTCCCTCGTTCGCCTGGGTGGGGGAGGTTAGCGGGCGCGACCCTCCCCCGGCGCGGCGCGCCGCTGGAATGTGCTCATCACGGGGCAATCCTGGCCTCCCAGAAGCGAACCTGAGCCGGGCGGGTGGGACGGAGGCGGGCGTAGACTATGCTCCCGCGCCCCCCACGGACCGATCCGACACGATGACCGACCAGAGCCTCACGATCACGCCCGAGATGACGATGGAGCAGATCCTCTCCGTCGCCCCCGCCGCCCAGCGCGCGCTGTTCCAGCGCTATCACGTGGGGGGGTGCTCGGCCTGCGGCTTCCAGCCGTCCGACACCCTGGCCCAGGTGGCCAAGGACCACAACATCCTCGACCTCAAGGACATGGTCGAGACCATCGTTCGCGCGGAGACGATGGATCGGGAGCGCCAGATCAACCCCGACGAGGTGCGCGGGCTCACGGCGTCGGGAGAGGACTTCTCCTTCGTGGACGTGCGCACCCCTGACGAGCGGACCGAGGCGACAGCGGAGGGCTCCGAGCCCCTCGACTACGACGCCTCCGACAAGTACATGTCGCTCCCGAAGGACCGCCGCATCGTCTTCATCTGCGCGAACGGGGACCGGAGCCTCGACGTGGCCAGCTACTTCCTGGGCCACGGCTTCGAGAACGTCTTCGCGGTCCGCGGCGGGCTCGAGGCCTGGGAAGCCAGCCGCTAGAGCCCCGAGTCGAACCAGGGGTCGGCGAGGCCGTCGATCTCGACGAGCCCGGAGCCCTTCCGGATGCGGATCGTGCGCGTCTCGCCGTCGAAGCCGAGGACGATGGAGGCCGTCGAGGCTGCGAGTCCCTTAGGGCTGAACTTCACGCGGCTCCCTTGGGGGGACCTCACCTCCAGGACCCGGACCCCCTCGAAGACGGCGTCCGCGGGGTAGACGCGATGGAAGGGGCCATCGGTGTAGGGAGAGTGGAGCGGTTCGCCGCTCTCCTTGATGCCCCGGTAGCCCGAGCCGTCCTCGGCGAAGTCCACCATCAGCGGGAGCCGGTAGAGGGCGGCGCGGTTCTGGATCTCGCGCATGTCGGCTGCCAGCAGGCGAGCGGCGCTGTCGAGGGTCACGGCGGGGCGCGCGAAGTAGGCGGGGATGCCGACGCTCGCGGTGATGGTGAGCAGCGCGAGGATGATCAGCAGCTCGAGGATCGTGAAGCCGCGTCGCGTCGCGCTGGAGGTGCGGGGGGGCATGGCCATGGGGGCGCCCCCTTCGTGGAGGCGGACCAAGAGCCCATCGGCTGGGGGAGCGCCCTCGCTTGAGCCGGAGATTTCGAAGCCCGGAGCGCCCCGGAGGGACCGGCGCGCCGCTCGCTCAGGAGCCGCTGGTGAGGGCCTCGAGGGCCTCGACGAGCTGCTCGGGCTCAACGGGCTTCACCAGGCACGACTCGTTCTGGAACTCGGCGGGGACCACGCCGGCGGCGTCGTGCCCCGTCATGAACAGGAAGGGAATCGCGCGCTCGCGGAGGCGCGCCGCCGTGGGGACCGAGAGGGTCGCCCCGAGGTCGAGGTCCAGGATGGCCGCCGTGAACTCCTCGGAGTCGATGGCCTCGAGGGCCGCCTCG
>CAZEFP010000044.1:0-3943 GCA_964511565.1 uncultured Planctomycetaceae bacterium | reverse complement strand
CCGCCTCGTTGGTGGCGAAGGGCCCGGTCACGCTCCAGCCGAAGGTGCTGAGCGCGAAGGTGATCGCCTCTGCGAGGACGGGGTTGTCCTCGACGACGAGTACAGATTGGGGAGCCATGGTCCGTGCTGCGGGGGGGGGCAGGCATCCCCGGTGTGAGCGCCTGAGGCAAACCACGCCGGGGGAGAGAAGCTATCGAATCCGCGTCATTCCTGCTTCTGCTACCCCATATCCTCGGCCTCACACCCGGGGCTCCACCCCAGGAAGGTATGGCGGAAGAGATCCAGGAAGGCGCCCCGGGCCGATTGGTGCATCCGGGGAGGGCGCGCGCTGTGGCGCTGCTCCTGCTGCTCGCGGCGCTGATCAAGCTCACGCTGATCGCGATGCCGCCGGAGGAAATCTCCCCGGGAGGACTCCCGGACACCGAGGAATGGCGTCGCGGGATGGCCGCCCAGGAGTGGGTCGACGGGCCGCTTGTGCCGTACCTCGACTATCAGCAGGGGCACTTCCAGGGGGGCACGCTCCTGACCATCGGGCTCGACGCGGTGAGCTTCAAGGTGTTCGGCGGTTCGCCGCTGACCATGCGGCTCCCCAACCTGCTCTACGACTGGGTGACGATCGCGTGTCTGTTCTTGCTCGTGGATCGGCTCTTCTCGCGACGGGCCGCGTGGATCGCCGGGCTCTTCGCCTGCGTCCCCTCGCCCGGCTACGCGATGGTCGGGGCGCTCGCGTGGGCCTCCCACGTGGAGGCGAACGCCTTCGCCATGGCGTTGCTCCTGTTCTGGAGCCGCCACGCATTCCGGCAAGAGCGCCGGCTCCCGGAGGCCTTCGCCGTCGGCGTGCTCGCGGGACTCTCCCTGTGGTTCCACTACGGGCTGGCCCTTTGGCTCGCGGTGATGCTGATCCTCGAGGCGCTCCGGGATCGGCGGGCCTGGTTCCGGGCGGACATGGGGGTGAGGGCCATCGGCGTGGCCGTGGGCCTTGGACCCTGGTGGGTCTACAACCTGACCCACGACTGGCAGGGCCTCGGCGTCTACGGCAAGTCCGCGGCGGGGCACTTCCAGACCTCGCTCGCCGGTGCGGTGGAGACGTTCGCCGAGCTGGTGACGGGCTACCTGCCCCACTCGATCTTCCTCCCTGAGCTGGGCGGCGCTGGCCGGGCCATCGAGTTCGTGCTCCTCGGCCTCGCGGTGTCCGCCTGGGTGGTGGTCTCGCTGGGCGCGCTTCGGGCGCTCGTTCGCGAGCGTGAGGTGCGGCCGGAGCTGGCGCTCATGCTGTACCCGGTGCTCTGGACCCTCAGCTACGTCTTCGGGAGCTTCCACGGCCAGCCGCTGAAGGGGGTCAACGGCTATCGCTACATGCTCCCGCTTCACCCTGTCGCCTGGATCAGCCTCGGCGTCTGGCTCGCCCGCTGGCGGCCGGCGCTCTCCTACCCGGTCGTGGGCCTTGCGCTGACTCTCCTGGCCGCCTCCACGGCCTCCTACCTCCGCCCGGATCGGGCGCACCTCAACGCCACGGCGCCCGGGCACCTGGTCGAGAGCGTGGGGGGCTTCCTCTTCGAGCGCGCCGGGGATGATCCGGAGCGGCTGGTGGAGGCCATGGGGCGTGCCCTCGAGCTCCGCTCGGACCTCGAGGCGGACATCGTGCTCTTCACCCTGTCGGGGAGGCTCAAGTACGGATCGACCATGACTCCGCCCCCGGACATGGCGCCAGGGCCACAGAGGGACCGGTTCGAGGCACTGGTGCAGGGCTTCGGGGAGTCGCTCGCTGCCCTGGAAGCTGCCGCCCCGGAGCGCTTCAAGCCCTACTTCTCACCCCTCAGGCCGGGGGAGCGGCCGTTTCCTTGGTCCGCTCGGAACCAATTCTGGATCCAGTGGCAACTGCGAGGGTCGAAACGGCCGAAAGATGCCTACGCCCATTGAGGTGTCCTGAGGTCGGGTTTATCCTTAGGGTATCCCCTAAGGGTTCCGGCCGATGTCCAACTCCGTTCACCAGGACGCCCACCGCGATCGCGGCGTGGGCCTGCGCACTCGCCTGCATTACTCGATGTACGCGAGTGAGCTGGGGTTCCGGGTGCTCAAGGGGCACCGGAGGCTGACGCACTGGGGAGCGCGGAAGCAGCGGGCGCTCGCGGGCAAGGCGCTCATCAAGCGCACCGGCTGCCCGGTCAAGATCGACCCCGAGCTCGGCTACCGCTGGATCGAGCCCGGCGAGCTCCCCGGCATGGACGCCCTGATTCGCTCCTGCGACGGGGTCCTGGAGGGAGCGCGGCCGCACCTCCCGCGGCTCGAGGCCGAGGCCCCCGGCAGGTACCGGATCGCCTTTGACCTCCTGGGGGACGACGGTCTCGATGAGCGCCCCGAGCTGGTGGACGCCATGGTGTCCGACGAGCTCCTTGCGTGCGCCTCGGACTACCTCGGCGGTGTTCCGCTGTTGAGGCGTGTGGCCGTCGGTTACTCCCCAGGCCAGGAGCAGCCCGATGGGGAGCCCTGGGCGGGCAGCCAGCTCTTCCACTTCGACGGGGAGGATGACCGTCAGATCAAGGTCTTCGTCCTGCTCTCGGACGTCGAGGACGAGCGCGATGGGCCGCTGACCTTCCTGCCGGCCGCGGCGTCCCGAGAGGCCGTCCGCAAGCTGGGCGGCCGTCCCGTCGGCCCTGTGGGCTCCTACATGCGCGCGGGGCCGTACTCCGACGAAGAGGTGCGCAGGGTCGTGGACCCCGCGGATCTGGTCACCATGACCGGCAAGCGCGGCCGGATCCTGCTCCTCGACACGTCGACCACCCTGCACCAGGGGAGCCGCGTTCACCACGGCCGGGAGCGCACGGTCTTCATGGGAGTCTTCCAGCGATTCGATCTCGTCCACGAGACGCCCTTCAACTGGATCGACTCGAGCCGCTTCTTGGCGTCCTCGCCCCAGGCGTTGGCGCTGAGCCCCCCGAGGGCGATTCCCCGGAATTACTACTTCCCCGATCCGCTGGCGCCAGATTCCGCTGCAAGCCGTCGCGGTGAGGTTCTCAGGGAGGGGCAAGTTTCCGTCCCGCGACCAACTGCCGCCTGACGTTTCCGCCGCGGTGACCTACGATCGGGTCATGACCCTCTCCGATCCCCCCGTCGTCGACACCGTCCAATCCGCGGATTCCGTCACCGTCGCCCGCGCCAAGGCAGAGCTCGCCTCCCATCGCTGCGCTCAGTCCTTGCGCTCTCCTGAGGCGCTGAGGAATTTCATGGAGCACCACGTCATGTGCGTGCTCGACTTCATGTCGATCGTGAAGAGCCTGCAGCGCGACCTCACGAGCGTGGGTCCGGTCTGGACGCCACCGCTCGATCGAGAGGGTGCGCGATTCATCAACGAGATCGTCCTGGACGAGGAGTCCGACGCCGAGTTCGGTGAGCATGCCCTGAGCCATTACGAGTGGTATCTCGCGGCCATGGAGCAGATCGGGGCGGACACGCTCCCGATCCGCGGCGTGACCGAACGGCTCCGCCAGGGTGAGGCACCCCTGGAGGTCCTCTCGGATTGCGCGCTCCCCGGAGCCGCCGTGCGCTTCGGGCGCAAGACCTTCGAGCTGCTCGAGGGGCCCCTCCACGTCCGCGCCTCGATCTTCTTCCACGGCCGCGAGGACGTGATCCCGCAGCTGTTCATCCCGATCGTGGATGAGCTCACGGCCGAGGGCACGGACTGCTCCCTGTTCAAGCGCTACCTCGAGCGTCACATCGAGGCCGATGGCGAGCACCACGGTCCCCTCGCGCGGCGGATCCTCGGCCGGATCCTGGCGGGCGACCCCCGCAAGGAGCGTGAGGCTCGCGAGGCGGCGGAGACGGCCCTCGAGGCGAGGCGCGCCCTCTGGGACGCCCTCGCGGCCATGGCCTGATCACTCCGCGAGTCCGAACTCGGCGGCGAGGGCTCGGCGGAGCGCCTCGCCCGCCTCGGGCGCACCCCGGA
>CAZEFP010000043.1:0-11901 GCA_964511565.1 uncultured Planctomycetaceae bacterium | reverse complement strand
CACCTCCGGCGCCACCCACTCGGCCAGGAATCCTGAGGCCTCGATCTCGTCCTTCACCGGCGCGCACCAGGTCTCGAAGGGCAGCGGGAAGGACGCCTTCGGTCGGCGCTCGATCCGTTCGGGGACGGCCCCCGAGAAGGCGCGGCGGAGGACGATCTTGGACCCGGCCGCGCCGGGCGCCCCGTCCACGAACTTCGCGTCCATGGGCAGCGACTCCGCGTAGCGTGCGACCTCCACGTCCGCGAAGGGCGTGCGCCCCTCCACGCCGTGCCGCATGGTGGCCGCGTCCAGCCGCTCCAGCAGGGAGTTGAGGTTGAAGCGGCGCTGGAGCTGGAGGTGGGCGTCCAGGGCCCCCCCGCCGTCCCGCACCTGCGTCTCGCACAGGGCGTAGGCACGCTCGTAGGCGTCGATCACGAACTCGGACCTCCCCGCCGCGTCCCCGCGCAGCAGCTCGTCCTGGGCCGCGGGCGACACCCACGCGGCGGCCTCCAGGTGGAAGCGGGCGGCGCCGATCGGGGGGGCGGGCAGGCGCCCGTGGGCCGCGAAGGCCGAGAGCACCGCGTCGTAGCCGCCGAACAGCTCGTCCGCCCCCTCTCCGGAGAGCGCCACGAGCGACCCTGAGCCGCGGATGGCCGCGGCGAGCCGGGCGATCGCCACCTCGTTGGGCGTGGAGAGCGGCTGGCCCAGGTGCGCCACGTGCTCGCGCCACGCGGTCATGAACTCGGTCCCCTGCAGGTGAACGTCGTGATGCCTCGTCCCCAGCTCCGCGGCCAGGGCGCGCGCCTCGGCCGGGTCAGGCCCGATCTCCTGCCCGCGATCCACGCCGGAGGCGCACCAGGTGGCCAGGTCGTCACGGCGGCCGGCGACGACCGAGGCGATGATCGTGCTATCGAGTCCGCCTGAGAGCATCGCGCACACGGGAACGTCGCTCACGAGGTGCGCGACGACGGAGTCCGTGACCACGGACCTGCAGGCGGAGGGGTCGGGGTCGGCGGCCGGGGCTCCGAAGAGCCACCCGGGGGTGTACAGCTGCACCGGGCGCGGGCGGCGCTTGCAGAGATCCACGAGGAGGGTCTGCCCGGCCTCCACGGCCTGCACGCCCTCGAAGAGCGTGCGGCCCGCCAGGGTTCGGCGGCTGGTGGCGAGGTAGGCAGAGAACATCTCCATGTCCGGAGCGCGGCGGACCCCCGGGTGCGCCACGAGGGCGCGCGGCTCGCTGGCGAACGCGAGGCCCGTCGGGGTGGCGGCCCACACCAGAGGCTTGACCCCGAGGGGGTCCCGGGAGAGCAGGACCGTCCGGGTCTCCAGGTCCACGAAGGCGAGGGCGAACATCCCCCGGAGGGAAGCGACGGCCTCCCGGCCTCGGAGGGTGAGCGCCCAGAGCACCGTCTCCGCGTCGCACGAGGTCCGGAACCCCTCGCCGGCCGTGGCCAGGCCGACCTCTTCCTCCAGGGAGGCTCGCAGCTCCCCGTCGTTGTAGAGCTCACCGTTGTAGGCGAGGGCGTAGCGCCCGCAGGGCGTGGTGATCGGCTGGGCGGCAGCGCCGTTGCGCGGGTCGCGTACGGCGAGCCGGGTGTGGCCCAGGAGCACGTTCTCGCCGCGCCAGAGCCCGCGACCATCGGGGCCCCGGTGATCGAGCGCCCCGAGCCAGCGCTCGGCCTGCTCGTCCGTCAGACGGACGGCCTCTCCACGAGCCGTCACCTCTCCGAGAATCCCGCACATTGCCCCAGTCATCGACTGGATCGGCCCGGAGGATGAGGGATCTGTGCCGTGAACCGCCGGGGAGACCTGGCTCAGCGCCTCGGCCGGGCCACCACGAGCACGTGGAAGCCCAGGAGCGATAGCCCCGGGAGGGCGCAGAGGACGCGGTCCAGCCCGATGAAGAGCCTCGTCAGCAGGGCAGAGCCCGGGACGAAGCGCAGGGCGCCCAGGTGGTCGGGGAAGCCGGCGAACACGTAGGCGAGGACGCCGAACTTCTTGGTCCTCAGGACCTCCATCCCGGCCCGCTCCGTCAGCTCCACGATCCCCTTCCGGGTGAACCCCTGGTCCCCCACGTCGAAGTGCGGGCTCTTGCGGTACATCACCGCCCGCGCGAAGCGGATGATCGGGTTGTCGTTGCAGGGCTCGCTCATGACCAGCAAGCCATCATCCGCGAGCATGTCCTCGCAGCTCTCCAGGAAGCCCACGTGGTCACGCATGTGGTGCAGGCTGCCCTTGCAGAAGACCACGTCGAAGGCCGCCTCCCGGAAGGGCATGTGCTCCGCGTCCGCCGTCACGAGCCGGGCGTTCGGCACGTACTCCTCGCTCACCTTCAGCATCTCGTGGCTGATGTCGAGGCCCACGGCGCCGGGGCGCTGGGCCTCCAGCTCCGCCAGGAAGAACCCCGTCCCGCAGCCGATGTCCAGCAGACGCGTGGCCGACGCGGGGGCGTGGCGGATCATCTCCGCGTGCCACTCCTCCTGGAAGAGGCGGCTGAAGGCGAACGAGTACCGATACGCGTAGCGCGGCGCGAGCGCGCGGTGGAGCTCGATCTGCGCCTGGGCGTTGGAGTCGGTCGACATGATGGCGAAGTCTACCCGGCCCGCCCCGGCCAGGTCAGTTCCGCTCGACCCACTGCTGGGCGATCGTCCGCAGGTCGATCTCAGCCCCCTCGCCGGCGCCGAAGTAGCAGCGTTCGATCTGAAGCACCGTGGCGTCCAGCTCCCGCTGCATGGCGGCGTCCATGTGGTTCGCCCGCCTCACCTCCCCGAGCAGGGAGAGCACGGTGACCGGGGTGATCTCATCCGGCAGGGCGACCCCGGAGGCCTCGGGGCCATCCCCCCCGGCTGCCCTGGGGCGCAGCAGCCACGCCGCCGCGCCGCCGGCGGCCAGCAGCAAGAGCCAGGGCCAGGTCGAGCCGCTCCCCTCGCTCCCGTAGTCCGCGCCGAGCTGGACCACCATCTCGGCGGTCATCAGGTCGGCGTCGTCGTACCGCTGGAACACGGTCTGCGTGTCCGCCTCCAGGGGCGCCGCGAACTGGAACTCGGTGGGGGCCCCCGCCCCCTCCCGCGCCTGCATCTCCACGACCCAGAGGCGCTCGGACACCACGGCCTCCTCGTCGTCCGCGAAGCGGACCACGGAGACGCCCTGCCCTTCGGTCTTGGTGACCTCGAAGCCCTCGGGCGCGAGGTCGACGATCCGGTCCAGCTCGGGCACGAGGCCGTTGGCCTGGGCCTTCACCTCCAGGCTCAGGACGCCCTCGTCGGCGCGGCGCTCGTCGAGGATCTGGGTCACCTGCAGGTTCTCGTGGGGCCGAGTGCCGCCGTCGGCGGCGGCGTCGATGGGAACCACCGGCGAGGTCACCGGGAGGACCACGTAGCCCGTCACGTCGTTGAAGTCGAGGTCGAGCTTCAAGGGCGGGATCCGGTCCACCGCCGCGTCGCGGGCCGTCGCGAGCACGTAGGCATACGGGGTGCGCCGCCAGCCGTACTGGTCGTCCGCCTTGGAGGCCGCGTCCTCACGATTGAAGGTGACCGAGACCACGTCGAACTGCTCGCCGAGGGTCGCGCGCACCGACTCCTCGAACTTGTCGCGGTAGTTCTCCTGGGGCCGGCCGTAGTTGTAGTAGCTGTTGACCGCGTTGGCCTGGTTCTGGAGGTACTTGGCGAAGCCGCCGCTCTCGCGGGCGATCTCCTTGGTGTAGCGGATGTCGACCTTGATCCCGAAGGGCTCCGTGCCGACGTCCGCGGAGCCGTCCACCTCGGTGACCAGCTCGATCTCGGTCACGAGGTCGGCGTAGTAGTCGTAGACCCGCCGCGCGGCCTTGGCCTGGGGGTGGTCGCCGACGATCTCGAAGCCCGCCTCGAGGAAGCGGTTCTTGCAGGCGGGGTTCACCTGGCTCAGGCGCGTGAAGAGGTTGTTCGCGAACATGGCCCGGTGGGCCTCTGCGGCCTCCCCGCCGATGTCGTCGAGCATGTCGGAGATGAGCGGGATCTCCTTCTGCACCAGGATGGTCTCCTGGTTCACCGCCGCGAGGTCCGTCGCGCCGAGGGCAGAGTTGAACCACAGGTCGAAGACCTCGGTGGAATACTCGGAGGGCTTCAGGTCAGGGACCGACTCGATGTAGTGGAGCGCAGCCTCCCCGAACAGGTCGAGGGCGGCCCTTCGCCCCCCCGCGAAGTCGGAGCTCTTCTGGAGCTTGTTCCGGTAGTTGTTCAGGTCGTGCATCAGCGACGCACGGGCCGCCTCGAGCTGCCAGGCACCCACGTGGGCCTCGATGGCACCGTCAAGCATGGCCGACGCGATCTCGTAGCCACGCTGGACCTCCGCCTCGATGTCCTTCTGCTTGCGGTTGGTGCCCGCGTTCTTCTGGACCTCGGGGGAGCGCCAGATCGTGGCGAGGTTGGCCCGCATGGTCTGCGCCATCGAAGCCAACGTCTGGGGGTCGAGGGTCTCGAGATCGCCGAAGACCTGCTCCATGACCTCGACGCGGTAGATCTCGGCCGCGCTGTGGCTCTGGATGAAGGCCCGGACCAGCAGCCTCGAGTCGACCTCGACGCCCTCCACGGCCCGCAGCCTGGCCACCCACTCGGAGAGGTCCTTGAGGTTGCGCTCCTGCTTGCTCCGGGTGAGCGGGATCCCGCTGGCGCGCTGATTGAAGCCGTACGAGTAGTTGTAGATGCTCGACCGATTGCTGCTCGCGTTCGGGTCGTTGTTCTGGATCCAGACATCCATGAACGAGCGCGCGAGCTCGTTGGCCTTCTTGGGGTTCGAGGCCGCGAGGTCGCGGATGTACGGGAAGGCGAGCTTCTCCTCGCCCACCTTCAGGTAGAGCTCGGCGATCGTCTGGTCCACCTTGGGGCGCAGGCTCTCGGGGAGCGCCGCGCGCCAGCCGCCATCCGGGCGGACCTCGAGGAGGTCGTCCGGCTCGATGGGGTTCACCGGGCGGTTGTAGCTGCTGTAGCGATAGCTGGTGTCCTCCCAGTAGATGTTGCCGTAGGCGTCCCGGCGCGTGATCGGACCCATGGAGGACTGCTCCGAGTTCTCGTAGGAGTACGCGGCCTCGCGGAGCCAAGCGTCGGAGAGCAGGACCAGCGTCGGCCGCCACTCACCCGCACGCTCCGGGGCGACCTCCAGCAGGGAGTCCACCGCCTCACGCATGAGCTTCAGGTCGGCGAGGCGGTCCTGGGGCTGGCTCGACCGCTGCACCATTCCCTTGGAGGCCTCCGTTCCGATGGTCGCGAGCACCTCCATGCCGCGGTCGGGCCGGTCGGTGAACGTCTCCCTGATCCACCGGGAGCCCTTCTCACCGCCGACCAGCCCCGCGTACTGGACCGCGCGCTTGAGGGCCTCGTTCTTCAGGTCCTCCTTCAGCTCCCCGGGCGCGAGGACGGCGAGGTTGGCCTCCCAGGCACTGTCCAGCACCTCGGGGTCGAGCTCCGCCTTGTAGAGGGCGATCCGGTAGCGCGCGATGAGGTTGAGGGCCTCACGGTTGTCGTTGGAGAGCGCGCCCGTGAAGGGCGGCAGGAAGGGCTTGAGGTGGATGTCCTGGCGCTGGGCGCTGAGGAGCCAGGCCGCGAACATCGGCTTGACCACCCGCTCCTCCGGCGCTCGCTGAACCTCCATCTGCAAGCGCGCGACCCAGTCGTCGATGCTGTGCCCCTGGGCGAAGACCCGGGCCACCAGCGGCGCGAGCATCCTGGCGTCGGCCGCGGTGAATCCGCCCGGCGCGATCCGTATCAGCTCGATGATGTCGTCGAACTCGAAGGCGCACTGCTCCTGGTACTGGTTGAAGCGACCGTTCACCGGCTGCGGGGGCCGCGCGATCTTCGGCAGCATCTGGGTGTAGATCTGGCGACCGCTCTTGCCCAGGGAATCCAGGGCCGCATCCACGGCCTCCCAGCGTCCAAGGGTCACGTCGCGCTGGAAGAGCTGCACGTCCCTCGTGAGGCGCTTCGTGGCGAGCGCCTTGCGCTCCTTCTCCACCCGCGACTTCTCCTTCTTGTAGGCCTTGTGGGCCTCGTCCGACGCGTTGTACGCGGCGAGGTCCGCGTCATATGCCGACTGCAGCTCGGCGTCCGACACCTCTGCCGCCTGATAGGCCGCGAGGGCCTCGGCGTAGTCCTCCGCGTCGTGGTCCTCTTCAGCCTCCTGCTTGGCCTTGGCGAGCGCCGCCAGATCCGCCACGGACCCCACCGGGGCCACCAGCTCCGAGGGAGCCATGGGGCGCTCGAGGGCCTGCAGCTTGGGCGCCTTCGGCTTCTTCGGCTTGGGCGCCGGCTCCTTCGGCATGGGCGGGTCCTGGAGCTCGGGGTCCTCCGCGGAGGTCAGCGGAGCGGCCTTGGACCACTCGGCGAGGATCTTGGAGGGCGTGCGGTCGAGGATGGCCTGCTGGAACTTCTGGACGCGCTTGGGGTCGACGGGCTTCTCCTCCTTCGGACTCGCCTTGGCCCCTGGGCCTCCCCGTGCGGCTCCCAGCATCTCCGGGGGGGGCTCGGGGAGCTCGACGTCCTCCAGGACGACGACGCCGCCCGTGGCCGACCCCACAGTCATCGCTGGCATCATCTGCACCGGCGCCGTGGTGACCGAGATCGGCGCGGCGCTGGTGGAGCCGCTGACGATCACCGTGGAGGACCCGGTCTGGGAGAGTGTGATGCCCTGGACCGCGCTCTGCTGGGCGAGAGAGAGCGGCGCGAGGGCGACCGATGCAGCGGCGACTGCCGCGAGGGTGGATCGGGACATGGGGATCGGGAAGGTCACGGGCAGGTACATCGGGTTCAAACATCGGCGCCCGGGGCGCCCGGCGTGGCGAGAGGGCAGACACGCTCCCCCCTCCGATCCCCCGGCGGGGGAACGACTCCTCTTCTCACCGAGCCTGCGCGGCGTCACCGCCGGACACGCTCCGTCGAGCGCGGAGGCTCAGGACCCCGAGCCGTCGGGCGGCGGGCCGCCGCTCGCGCCTCGGGAATCAGAGGGCTTCTTTCCAGAGTTGGGCTTGCCCCGACCGGGGCGCTTTCCGGAACCGTTTCAGGTCCCGTTGCCGCTTCATTGATTCGGCAGGGGCAGGCCCTGCAGCTCCTCCAGGTCGAGCCTGGCGAGCTTGATGGAGGACTCGAGGTCCTCCATGTGAGTCCGAGCGGCCTGCTCGTCGCCCCGCGCCTCGGCGCGCTCGGCCAGCAGCCGGTAGCTCTGGCGGGCGACCTCGGCCTCGGGCTCCCACTCCTCGCGGGAGTAGCCCTCCAGCCGCATCAGCCACGTGTAGTAGTACTGCGCGTTGGCGAGCCCCTCGCGGGCCTCGTCCAGCATCGCGCCCTCGGAGGCCTCGAGGGGAGAGAGCTCGTCCACGAGCCCCGAGAGCTCGGAGCGCGCCGCGATGAGGTCCGAGGCCGCCAGCTTGGCCTTGGCCGCGCTGAGGCGAATGCGCCGCGCGCTGCGCTCGAGCGCCGGGGTGTCCAGGCCAGGCAGGCTCTTGAGCGCGGCGTCGTAGTGCTCCACCGCGAGCGCCCAGTCCTTGGCGTCGGCGGCCGCGCGCGCGGCCGAGAGCTCGGCGTCCACGCGGTCGAGCTGGACTCCGTCCTGGCCCGGGCCCTCGTGGTAGGCCCACGCCCCCACAGGGAGCAGGAGCCAGCCGGCGATCATGAGTCGTCTCATCGTGTAGGTCCTCGTCTGGCGCTCCGAACGGAGCAGGAGGTGGTCTTGTTGGAGTCTATCGGCAGATCCTCACTCGGTGACCCAATCGGTCGTCAAGAGCGGTCGAGTTCGCCCTGGGGGCTCCGCCACGCGGTCCGGCGCCGGGCCCACGGGCTCCCGAGGGCCCGCAGCAGGGGCGGCAAGAGGGCCAGCAGGAGGGCACCGAGGGCCATGGCCAGCAGGGCATATTCTCGGCGGCCGAGCTGGAGCGCGCCCTCTCGATCAGCCCCCGCCGTCACGGTTCGGAGCACCTCGCTGGCCACCTGGCGCTTGTTGCCGTCGTGGTACTGGCCGCCCAGCCGGAGCGCCATCTGGCGCAGGGCGGAGACGTCCTGCCTGGAGTTACGGCCGTTGATGAAGCTGCCCTTCGTTGGGTCCCCGATCCCGACCACCAGAACACCTCCGATGGACGGCGGCATCTTCGGCATCCCGGTGGGGGGCAGGGTGTCGCCGTCGCTGGCCACGATGAGGGTCGTGCTCCCCGGCTCCCAGGGGGCGGCGATGCGCGCCGCCTCCTCGAGCCCGTCGAACAGGCGCGTCTCACCGGACTTGAACGCGAAGTGCATCGGGAGATCGCTCAGCACGTTGCGCACGACCTCCGAGTCCGAGGTGTCCACCACCACCGGCATGGCGCCGGTGTAGGTGGCGATGATCGAGATCTTGTACTGCCCGATGGCCACCCGGCCGAAGATCGAATCGAGCACGTCCCGGGCTCGACCCGTCCGGCTCTGGGCCGCGTCTGGGCCCGCGTCCTCGAGGCGCATGGAGGGCGAGACGTCGAGGACGAGCACCAGGTGCTTCCACTCGTCCGGTCCCTTGTCCACCAGGCGGTGGGCCTTGGGCTTCACGTCCAGCAGCAGGCTCGAGAGGCCGAAGGCCAGGGCCGCCGCACCCGCGGCGCGGAGCAGGGGTACCACCTGGACCCACGCAGCCGCGCGCCCCCCGGGCCCGAAGGCCAGGTGACGCACGCGCCGGACCCGGCGCAGGTGCAGGAGCTCCCCGCCCAGGACCAGGGCGAAGGCCGCCGCGGTCAGGATCATCGTCCAGTCGCTCATCGAAGGATCACCACGGCGTGGCCCTCAGGAACAGCTGGAGCAGGGCGTGCACGGCGAGGGCGATCAGCCCGATCCAGCACCACAGGCCGAAGTCGTCGAGCTGCTCGCCGGCCACCTTCTCGAGCTCCGCCACCTGCATCTGGTCGATCCGCTTGAACACGGTCTCGAGCGCCACGGGATCGCCCGCGGCGAACATCTCCCCGCCCGTGAGGGAGGCGATGTTGAGCACCTCGCCCGGCACGTTGCCGTCGGCCACGTGGACCCCGTAGACCGTCACACCGCTCTTCTTGAGCCGGTCAGCGATCACTTCGTCCTGCCCACCGGAGAGGTCCGACGAGTAGCCGTCGGAGATCAGGATGATCATCCGGTCCCCCTCCTCGCGGCTCGCCAGCACGTCCCGGCAGGCGTTCAGCGCCTTGCCGATGGACGTCCCCCCGAACCAGGGCGGCAGGGCGCCGCGCTTGGGATCCATGAAGGGCGGGGCGCAGCGGAAGGCGCTGGTGTCGTTGGTCAGGGGGCACCAGTGCAGGACGTTGTTGCCGAAGAAGGTCAGCCCGAAGGCGTCGCCGTCCCGGAAGTCCAGGAAGCCGTTGATGGCCTCCATGGCCGCGTCGTAGCGGGTGCCCTCCCCGAACTGGGCGGTCATGGACCCGGAGACGTCGACGCAGAACTGGATGTTGGTGAGCCTCCGCTTGGTGGAGGGCGCCCCGATCTTCTGGGGTCCTGCGAGCAGGATCACCGCGACGGCGAGCAGCGCGGGCGCGACGGACTCCGCCGCGCGGAGGAGCACCGAGAGCCCCACGCCGCGGGAGCGGCGATCCGGGCCGCCGGTCCCGTCGAAGGGAAGGGCAAGCCGCCCGCCGCTGCCGAACCCTCGCCCGGACCAGACCAGGCCCAGGAGCAGGAGCGGGATCGCGAGGAAGGCGAGGACCCAAGGGTGGCCGAAGCTCAGGCTCATCCCCGGCTCCCTCCGGGGTCCGGAGTCCCGCGGTAGGGGGCGAGCAGCGCACCGAGGTCCACGGCCTCGCCGCCCGAGTCCGGCCGGTGCAGCCAGCGCTCGAGCTGGAGGAAGAGCGGGCCCGCCTCCTCGTCCTCGCGGAGCGCAGCCACCGCGTCAGCCACCGGGACGGCGCCCAGGTCGCGGCGGTCGCGCCAGTGCGCCAGGAGCAAGCGCTCGAGCTCCGCTTGCTGGGTGGTGTCCAGCTCGCCGGACCGCGCGCGCTCCACCAGGGGAGCGAGTCGATCGGCCAGGGTCAGGGGGGCGGCCGGCGCCTCGCCTTCGACCTCGCCGTCGCGCTTGCGCCCGACGGTCATCAGCGCCACGAGCCCTGCGGCCCAGAGGACGCCGAGGACCGTCATCCCGGTCGTGTACCCCCCCACCCCATCGGGCGCGGGGACCTCGAGCTCGTTGGGCTCGATCACGTCCTCTGCGAGCAGGGCCTCGACCTCGATGGGGAGCGCCGGCGGATCCCACGTGGCGCCCGCCTCGGCGGGCTCCAGGAGGCTCGCCAGGTCGAGGGTCCCCTCCACCAGCGGGGTCACCTCGAGGTTGTAGCGCCAGCCGGTGCCGTGGGGGAACACGTTGAGGACCCGGACGATGGCGTCCGCGCGCCCGGGGTCGGCGACGGGCTTCGCCTGGAGCCGCGGGCCAGGGATCGGCTGCTCCTCGATCCTCACCCGCATGCCCACCGAGGTGCGGGCGACGGGCTCGGACTGGACGAGGGCCAGGGGGGAGAGCGGGGGGACCTCGGAGGCCGGCGAGGCGAAGGCGAGGGCGCCGAACAGCATGGTGGTGGCGGTCATCATCGGCCTCCCGCGAGTACGGCGCGGTCCTTGAGGAACAGCCTGAGGGGCTGGGCGTAGGGCTCGTCGGTGCGGATGAGCAGGTGATCGATCCCGCCCCGGCGCAGCGCTCGGCGCGCGGCCTCGGGGTCCACGCGCCGGCGGCGTCCGTGGGTGACGAACTCCGCACCGCTCTCGGCCTCCTCCGCGCGCAGGAAGCCGGCGCCGCGCAGCTCGACCTCGGCGGGATCCTGGAGCTGGAGGACGACCACGTCGTGCACCTGCGCCATGAGCTTCAGGGCGTCGAGGGCCTCGGGCTCGTGCAGGTCGCTCAGCACGAAGACGAGCGCCCGGTTGGTGAGCCGCGCGTTGAGCTCGGTGACCCGCCGCGCGAGCGTCGTTCGCTCGCCGTCCCGGTAGGTCCGCAGCTTCACGAGCCACTGCATGACCTCGTCCTTGGAGAGGCTCGGCTTGACCCGCAGGTCCCGCTCCCCCGTCCCGAGGAGCCCCACCGGGCTGACGCGGTCGAGGCAGGCGAACGCCAGCCCGCCGGCGAGCTGCGCGGCGACCTGATACTTGCTGAGGCGGGTCGACGAGAGGGTCATGGACCCCGAGGTGTCGAACAGGATCCACGCGGGCATCCGCTTGGGCGCCTCGTACTCCTTGATGTGCACCTCGCCGGTGCGGGCGGTCACCCGCCAGTCGATGGCCCGCACGGGATCGCCGGGCACGTAGGGCCGAGACTGGACGTACTCGAGGCCCGAGCCCAGGAAGCGCGAGCGGTCCGTGCCGTGACTCAGCGTGTCCGCCAGTCGGCGGATGGCGATCTGATAGCGCCGCGTGTCGAGCGGGTCGACGGGCGGCAGCGTGTGCTCCGGCGCGGCGCGCCGGGGGGCTCCGGTGAGCTCCATGGCCTCAGGCAGCGCCCAGCTCGCCGAGCATCTCCTGGAGGATGACCCCTGTGTCCCGGCCCTCCGCCAGCGCCTCGTAGGTGGCGCGGATGCGGTGCAGGATCACGTCCTCGGCGAGGGCGAAGAGGTCCTCGGGGATCACGTAGTCACGGCCATGGATGAGCGCCCGGGCGCGGGAGGCCTTGACGAGCGCGATGCCCGCACGGGGCGACGCGCCGAGCTCGAGCTCGGGGTGCTTGCGGGTGCGGTCGACGATCTCCATCACGTGCTCGATGAAGGCCTCGGAGACGTGGACCTTGGAGACGTCCTCCATGGCGCGGGCCAGCTCCTCGCGGCCGCCGACGCGGCCCTGGTCCACCATGTCGAACTCGGTCTTGACGGTGGCGCCGCCGCTCTTGTCCCGCTGGATCCCGAGCTTGGCGTTCCGACGCAGGACCTCCTTCTCGTCCTCCGTGTTGAGGTACTTGAGCCGGTGCAGGAGCATG
>CAZEFP010000042.1:0-12267 GCA_964511565.1 uncultured Planctomycetaceae bacterium | reverse complement strand
CACCACGGAGAACTCGTCCAGCCCGATGCGATTCTGGTTGCCATCGGGACCATCGACAAACGCGCCGGCAGCGATGACGCCAACATGATCGTCGACGAACTTGTCACTCTCGACGACCTCGCCTCCCGATTCACCCGCGGCGTGAAGATCCGGGTCTCCGAGACCGAGGTCACCGTCGCGGCCACGCCGCCGATGAACACGCTCGTCGCCGCCAGGTTGGTGCCGAAGTTCTGACCGCCGACCACGAAGCGCTGACCACCCGTGGCCGGGGCGCGCCAGGGGAAGATGTCGTAAGGCGTCAGCCCGATGGCGGCCGCATCGTCGGGCACCTGCGCGCGCACCTTGTTGCCGTTGTAGTCGATGGCGAGGATGGCACCGCCAGGTCCCGTCACCACGTCGAGGCCGCGGTTCTGAGTGAAGGGGTCCGTCCCGCTCCCGTGGAGCACCTTGGTGATCACCCGTCGGCCCGTGTCGTTGAGCTTGATCTGCCACACCCCGGTGTTCCACTTCATGGCCACCAGGTCACCGCGCATCCCGGAGTTGAAGGCCGTGGCCCTGTACTCATCGATTCCGTTACTGGACGCGTTGAGTGGGGTGAGCGGCGCCGCGTGCAGGTGCGGGATCGCGGGGTCCGCGTTGGAGCGATAGACCGCCTGACGCTCGTCATATCGACCGCGTGCGCGGTTCGGCATGCCGTAGTAGCGGCCCGGCTCCACCAGATCCAGCGTGTCCGAGGTGGTCGGGTGCGGGTACCCGCCCTCGGTCGTCATGCTGAGCGACGCGGGGCCGTAGTTGTTGTTCGGCCCGTTGTCCGTCGCGTAGAGGTAGCCGTTGGAGTGCAGGACCACGTCCAGGGAGTTCCGCAGGCCGGGAGCGAAGACCTCCACGTCCACGCCGCTGACGACGTCGATCTGCTCTCCGAAGACCTGGTCCGCCACGAGCGCACCGGTGACGGAGTCCTCGTACTGCACCACGCCGTTGAAGTTCGGGCGCGAGGTGCAGATCCTCAGCAGCGCCGCCGACAGCGGTGACTCCGGGACGTCTCCGCTGAGGGGCCACTTGATCCCGGCGTTCGTGTTGCTCCCGCTGCAGAGCAGGATGTCACCGTTGTCGTCCACGAACATGCCGTTGAGGCCGTGGTCGTGGTTGGAGAGCGGGAGCCCCGTGACGAGCGGCACCGGGTTGTCGAAGTCCGGCCCGGTGAGGACCGTCACCTGCCCGGTGAAGTCCGACGCGCCGGTGAAGGCTCCACCGCCGTTCTGGAAGTGCTCGCCATGGGCCACGTAGAGCTTGATCGACGAGGGGTCCTGGGGGTCGTAGACGTCGTAGGGGTTGAAGACCACCCCGAGCGAGTCGTGGTTGGTGAGCGTCGAGAGACCCGTCTTGAACTCGTTCGAGACCACCCCGTAGCTCCCGTCATAGGTGATGACGTGGATGGTGCCCTCGAGGGTCACCACGTAGAGCTTGCCGTCGGGCCCCCATGCCGCGCTCGTCGCGTTGGTCACGACCGCAGCCTGGGAGTTCAGCAGGTTGAACCGGATGGGGATCGGCCCCGTCGGAGAGTAGTTGAACGGGAACGGCTCACTCACACCGTTCGGCGTCTCGACCGTGACCTGGATCGCGCCGGTCCCCGGCGGAGAGGTCAGGACGATGAGCTCGCTGGCGTACTCGTCGAAGTCGGCGAGGACGAGGTCCTGGGACCCCCAGTGGACCACCACCTGGGAAGCGGGGAAGAAGCCGAAGCCGCTGATCTCGATCCGGTTGCCACCGAGGTCGGTACCGATCGAGGGCATGGAGTGGATCACCGGCGCGAGCAGGGACTCATCGTGGTTGAGGAGCCCCTCGATGTCCGAAGCCACCGAGCCGCCCTCGTAGACCTCCACGGCCACCGGCATGTCCGCGAGGGTCGACACCGCGAAGCGCGCCTCGATCGTGTGGGCGCCGGCGCCCAGGGAGAGCGGCCCGCTCACGGGGCTGCCGTCGACGAACAGTCGATGGTCGGCGCCGCCAGCGGCCTGGAAGTCCAGGGTCCGCGCAGACACCAGCTCGAACGAGCTCTGCCAGCGCACCATGGCCTGCTCCGTGAAGGGCGAATCCCCGACCGTGCCGCCGCTGGCGACGAGGGTCATCCCCGCCAGGCGCTGCACGAAGTCCGGCGCGGAGGGAACGTTGTCCAGGAGGAACACCTCCCCCGCCACGGAACCGTCGTAGATCTCCACCAGGGCTCCCGGAACGGCGTCGGCGTTGAAGACGCTGATCGTGCGGTCGTCCGCGGCGAAGTTCGGGGTGACGTTGTCGTCTCCGATCTCCAGCTCGACGGTCGTGTCGCCCAGGGGGAAGTCGTAGCTGGTGGCGGCCGTCGAGGCGATCGGCGCTCCGTTCACCCGCCAGGTGAAGGTCGCGAGCTGGCGCCCGGGCTCGTGGGTGTGCGACTCCTCTCCGAGGAGCTGGACCGTCTCCGTCCCATCGCCGTCGTAGTCCACGAGGTAGGTGGGGTAGGAGTCGGGCACGGGGTGCAGGAAGCCCCAGCCAGCCTCCGCTCCCCCGGTGGCCGCCACGGCGGCGACGAAGGTGGCCCCGAGCCCCGTGGACTCGAGCTCCAAGTCGAAGGTGTGGTCCTCGTGCTCCGTCGGCGCGAAGGTCACCATCACACCCGTGGCCCCGGGAGGCAGCTCGATCGGCGGCTGAATCGCGTAGGTCCGCTCACCGGCTGCCCCGACGTACGAGATCCCGGCGTGGTCGATCCGGAAATCCGCGCTCGACCCCAGCGTCGGCTCCCCGAAGGTCACCGAATCGAGCTGGCCCGTGTGGAGCCCGTCGTTCTGGATCACGAAGCTGAGGCTGGACTCCAGCCCCTGATCGACGATCCCGTAGGTGAGCGCGGGGGTCGGCGAGGAGAGCACCGGCACCGATCGCAGGGTGACGCCGCTCAGGAGAGCCTGGGCCACCGAGGCGTTGAAGCTCAGGTCCAACACGCCGTCCGCCACGACGACCGTGACGGGAGGCGAGGTGTAGGCGGCGAAGCGTCCCACCTCGTCGTAGATGTCGAGGTCATCCATGACGACGACCCCCTCAACCTCGACGTCGAAGACCCGCTGACCGGGCGCGGTCTTCACCGGCTCGAAGGTCAGGATCTCCAGCTCGTAGACGCCATTGGGAACGGGCACCGAGTAACCGAACTGCGCCCCCACCCGGACCGTGTGGAAGAGCGCGTCGAGCTCCGTGCCGGACACCGCGCCGCTGGAGAGGGCGTAGGACCCGCCCGTGAAGTCGTACTCGGGAATCCAGAGCTGGCCGCCCGGCTCGACGAATTCGTTGGGACCCGCGGTGAACAGGAGGTCGGCGCCCGTCGGCCCGAGCGCCCGTCCGGAGAGGTCGACCGCGATGGGCGGCGCGCCCTGACCGTTCTGGCGCGCCAGGAGGGTCGCCTCGGCCACCCCCGCCTCGAGGGGAGCGAACACCACGTCCACCCCGACGCTCTGACCGGGCGCGAGGGCGACGGGGAGGGTCGACTGGCTCGTGGCGCTGTAGCAGTTCGCGTCGTCGCCTCGAATGACCAGCTCACGCAGGACCACCGGCGCGGTGTGAAGGTTGGTGAAGAACACCGTCTGGGCACCCGAGGGGAGCCCCACCCGACCCTGGGCGAACGGGAGCGAACCCACGGACGGCGTCAGCGGCGGCGCCTTGGCCAGGGCCACCGCGTCGCCGTCGGCGAGCATCACGAGGAACGACGTCCCCGCGCCCAAGGTGGCGCCATCCGGCGCTCCGACGCCCGGAGCTCCACCGTCCAGCAGGGTGAAGAGCACGCGCTCGCCCGGCTCGGGGATGCGGTCCACGACCACGGTGATCGGAATGTCGACGGACGTGGCGCCCGCAGGAATCACGGCGGGGCCCGGCGGAACGCTGATGTCACCGGGGCCCGCCGCATCGCCGGTCACCTGGAACGGTGCCACGACGTCGAGGCCCGAGGGTGCGTCGAGCTCGAGCCGAAGGTTGAAGCCGCCGGCGATCTCGCTCACGACGGTCCTGAAGGTGGGGAACTGGACGACCGGCAGCGGGTCGTCATCCGTCAGAGTGAGCAGGTGCGCGACCGTGGCGCCGGGGTCGGCGCCGGTGATCGCGCCGAAGGTGAGGAGCAGCTCCTCATCGCCTTCGTAGAGCGCGTCGTCGACCACCGTGACGTCGAATTGACCGCCGAGCGAACCCGCGGGGATCACCAGGGGCTGCGGAAGGACCTCCACGTCGACGCCGCCCGCCGTGGCGGTCCCCGTGAGCACCACGGGAATGGTGACGTCCGTGGAGGCCGCGACGTCGAGCGACACCCCGACCGAGACCAAACCGGCGGCCTCCGAGACCGCGGACGCCGGGGCGAGGAAGCTGACGGTCGCCACCGTGTCGTTGTCGGTGATGGTGAGCGTGTGAGTGTCGGGGGTGCCCAGAATGGCGCCGACGGGACTCAGCAGGGAGAGCTCCGCCATCTCGCTCGCCTCCGGGTCGGGGTCCTCGAGGATCTCCACCTCGACGACGCCGCCCAGCGCCCCGACCGGGATCGAGAGGGAGCTGGTCAGGAGGTTGACGTCCGAGCCGACGGTGGCCGTTCCCCCGAGCGCGACGTCGACCGTCACGGGCTCGGAGGCGTAGCCGTCGAGCTGAACGGCGACGTTGATCAGGCCCGCGCTCTCGTCGACGGACGAGCCCACGCTCGCGAACGTGATCAGCGGCTCGGGCCCGTCATCGTCGATGATCAGGAGCGAGGTCGACGGGATGCCACCCAGGGAAGCGCCTGTGGGCGCCCCGAGGGTGAAGACGGCGGTCTCGGGCGCCTCCACGTCGAGGTCATCCAACAGGGTCACGTCCACCGTGCCGCTGCTGTCCCCTGCGGGGATCAACAGGCTGGAGGGCGAGAAGGTGAAGTCGACCCCGTCGGTGGCCGTCCCCGACACGGTGATCGGCACGGTCACGTCGAAGCCGCTCACCGCGCTGAGCTCGACCCCGAGCACCGCAATGGGGTCGTCCTCGACCACCGTCGCGCTGCTGGAAGCGAAGGAGATCGACGGGGGGTCGTCGTCGTCGACGATGGTGAGCGTGTGGCTCCTGAGCGCCCCGAGGTCAGCGTTGGCCGAGGAGGTGATGTCCAGGATCAGGGTCTCGTCCGGTTCGTCCAGCGAGTCCGCGACCAGCGTGGCGACGATGGACGCAGTCACCGCGCCGCCGGGAATCACCACCGGACTCGACGGGGAAAGGGCGACGTCCACGCCGCCCGGCGTCGCCGTTCCGCTCACGGAGTAATCCACGACCACCGCCTCGGTCCGCGGGCTGGACAACGTCAGCGCAACGGACACCGGACCCGCCCCCTCGCCGGCGCTCGAGGACGCCAGGTCAAAGGTCAGCGTGGCCGCAGCCTCGTCGTCCGCGATCACGACCTCGTGGGTGGTCGACGCCCCGAGCACGCCTCCCGTGGGCGCGCCGAGGGTGAGCACGACTCGCTCCGTTCCCTCGGAGTCCGAGTCGTCCAGCACGGTCACGTCGATCACGCCCGAGAGCTGCCCCGCCGGGATCAGGAGCGGCCCAGGAGCCACTGTGGCGTCGGCTGCGGTGGCGGACCCGCCGACGCTGTACGGGATGGACACGTCCTGTGCGGAGACCGCAGAGAGGAGGACCGACACGGACACGAGCCCCGAGGTCTCGGTCGCGTTCGTAGATGCCGTCGCGAACTCGACCTCCGGGTTGAGCACCCGAACGGTCACTGACGACGCCTCCGGCGCTGCTGACGCGGGAGAGAGCGTGAGAGCGAGGAGCGCGGCGGTCGCCGCTGAAAAGCGATTGGAAAGTGCCATCGAAGATTCGACAGTCAAGACGCGCCAGGGATGGGAGAGTTGAGCCGGAGACCCTCCACTGGGAACAATGGTGTTTGCTAACGGGTTCCGGTGGAGCGAAGGCGGTCAGGAGGTGATACGGGGTGCTTCGGCAGGCGCAGTCGCTTGGACGCCCTTCGCAGCATTCCGTGTTCCTTCCATCGGGACCGAAGTGATCTCGAACGAAGGCAATTGACGGACGAGGGAGAGCTAAGCCTCAGTTTAGCCAATGCGAGACGCTCTCCAGCCAAAACTTGCAGTCCGGGCAACCCCCTAGGGCACGCTGCCCCGCGTCAGCGTGTCGCGCTACGAGATCGTCGACCCCACGTCCACAAACTGGACACCGCGAAAGCGCGCTGGGGCGGCGCCGTGGCTCATCTCGGCCACCTGCATCGGGTTCCCCTTCCCGCAATTCACGACGCCCCAGAGGCGCCATTCCTCGGGACCTGCGACCCGGTCACAGCGCTTCCAGAAGTCCAGCGTCGAACCCTGGTAGGTCGGGAGCCGGAGGAGCCTGGAGCGGCGGCCGCCTCGGATCTCCCAGCCCACCTCACAGGTGAACTGGAAGTTGCGCCGCTCCTGATCGATGGACCAGGTCTTGATGGTGTCGGCGAGGATCGCGCCGTCCTCGGTCTCCGCGAGGAGATCGTCGAGGCTCCCGTGCCCTGGCGCCAAGGACACGTTGGTGATGCGGTCGATGGGCGGCGCGTACCACCCTTCGGCCCTCGAGACCGAGCGGCTGGCCTCAGCGCCGGCCCTGCCCGCGCTGATTCTTCCGCTCTGGAAGGCGCAGAGCTTTCCGTCCCGAACGATGTCGAACCGACCTGACGCCACGCCGTCATCGTCCCAGCCCCTGGTGTCGAGCCCTCCCTGCACGGTCGAGTCGGCCACAAAGCTCACGCAGTCCGCACCGTACTCGAGCGAGCCCGGATCGGACTGGGCGGCGAACGAGCCACCGGCGAGGTCCCGCTCCTCCCCGAGGACGCGATCCAGCTCCGTGGGGTGCCCGACCGACTCGTGGATCTGGAGAGCCAGCTGTCCACCTCCGAGGATGAGCGTTCGTTGACCCGGCGGGCACACGTCGGCGTGACAGAGGGCGATCGCTTCGTCGCGCACTCGCTCCGCGTTGCCCTCAAGGTCGAGGGCGCGAACGACCTCGAAGCCTCCGCTCCGGAAGTCACCCTCGAGCGCGTTGGGATAGCTCCGTCTTTCGACGACGCCACGCGCGCGGGCGATGGCCTCGATGCGCCCCCCTGAGCGGACGAGCACCTGATGGGTCGAGCCCCCCTCGGAGGTCACCATCCACTGCTCCTCGCGGCGCAGGCTCATCCCCGCCAGGCGAGAGACGACCTCGCGACGGCCGCCGAGCCGCTCGCTGGCCCGCATGAGCAGCTCGAGCTTCTCCTCGAGGGGAACCATGAACGGGTCCTCCTCCACGGGGGTCGCGAACGTCCCGCAGGCGTCCGCACGGCCCGCGAGGCGCACCGGAACCCTGCGGAGCGGCGCGAGGTCACGGGCCGACGCGAGGCACCGGCGGACGAGCCCGCTGACGGCGTTCTGCATGGCCGAGTAGGGCCCTGGTGCGGCCGCGAATCCGACCGCGCCGTCCTTGAAGACCCGCACGGCGATGCCGAAGTCCTCGGGGGCGTCGGACTCCTTCAGGGCGCCGTTCTGGATGACGAGGCGCTCCTCCGCGCAGCGCACGATCCGGGCGTCCGCGGCGTCGGCGCCGCGCGCCATGGCCTCGTCCACCGCGCTGCGGGCGAGGGCCTCCATGGAATGCGAAGGGCTGGGCTTGACCGGGGGATGGACCATTGGACTCAGGACCTCGCCTTGGATGTGAACTGGAACCCGCGGATGAGCAGCGCCGGGGCCACGAGCTCGCCCCCCATCAGGGAGCCGACCCTTGCGGCGCGGTCGCCCACGCCGTCGATGGCCCCGAGGGCGTCCACGAGGGACTGGGTGAACCTCAGGTTGCCGATGGCGCCACCGACGACTCCGTTGCGCACCTGGAAGACCCCGCCCCGGGTCATCCCCGTCAGCACCAGCTCCCGCGGCTCCACCACGTTGACGTAGTGAAGCTGGCGCACCAGCAGCCCGTCGCCGAGCCGCTCGAGCAACTCGTCGCGGCTGAGCTCGCCCTCGGCCACCACCAGGTGCGCCGCGCTGGGGCCCGAGGTCGAAGGCTGCTGCGGCGAGTGCCCTGTGTTCTCCAGCCCCAGCTGGTTCGCCCAGTAGGCGTCCGTGACCGGACCGTGGACGGTCCCGGAGGAGACCAGCGGGTGGCAGCCGCGGGGTGTCCCCTCTCCGTCGAAGCGCAGGCCCCGCAGGTCCGGATGGGTGGGGTCATCGGAGACCGAGAGACCCTCCGAGAACAGCCGCTCTCCAACCCTCCCGGTCAGGAACGAGGAGCCCTCGTGGAACCCGCGGGCCCCGAACCCCATGCCTGTGGTGAAGGTCATCAGCGCGGCGACGGCCTGGGGCTCCAGGAGCACGTCCATGGGCGCCGCCTCCACGTCCGCCGGGCCGCGCGCCCGCACGGCGCTCGTGACCGCGTCCTCGATCACCCCCTCGACGTCCACCTGATCCACGAAGCAGCGAACGGACACAGCGCTCGCCGACCCCCCAACGGTCTCGGCGTCGGCCCCCCCGTCGGCGCAGGTGAGCGCGAATTCCGCCCGGGAGGTCGCGCCGTGGACCCGCCGACCCGCGGAGTTGACGATGCTCCGCGAGGCCACGGTCGTTCTGGCCAGCCCGCCGCCGTGCAGGGACTCCTGCTCGCAGCGCCGGAGCGCCGCCTCGATCCACTCGGCCTTCTCCTTGAAGCTGTGGTCCTGCGTGGGCCGTGACGGAGCGCTGCCCTCCACCTCCACGGGACCGCCGAGGGGGACCGCCCCCGCGTCGGGGGAGGCGACCCGCGCGAGGATCTCGGCCCTCCCCAGGGCCCCGAGGACGCTGGTCTCGTCCAGGGCGCCCGAGCTCGCCTTGGCCTCCCGGAAGCCGTCGCCGTCCCGGAAGCGCACCCTTACGGCGAGGTCGTAGCGCTCCCGGTCCGCGGACTGCGTGGGCCCCTCGTGACCGAAGCGCACGAAGCGGTCCTCGACGCAGTTGATCGTCACCTCGGTCTCGTCCGCTTCGCTCGCGGCGAGCACGGCGTCGGCAATCTCGAACGCGTGGTCTTCTTCCAGCAGCGCCATGGCTGTGTCCTCCTGCTCAGATTGTCGCGGGACGGGAGGCGCCGATCAACGCCGGCGCTCTCTGCCCCCGGTCACTTGACGACGAAGTTGACGAGGCGGCCCGGCACGACGATCGTCTTCACGACCTCCTTGCCCTCCATGCGATCGGCCACGGCGGCCCGCGCGGCCGCCTCCATCTCGTCGCGGGAGGCCTCCCGCGGCACCATGACCTTGGCCCTCAGCTTGCCGAGGATCTGGACCGGCATCTCGAACTCGTCGGCCTTCAGGTAGCGCTCATCCACCTCGGGCCAGGGGGCATGATGGACGCTGCCGGGGTGGCCCATACGCGACCAGATCTCGTCGGCGAAGTGCGGCGCGAAGGGCGCCATGGCCCGCACGAGGCGGCTCGCCTGGGAACCGTTGAGCCCCTTGGAGGAAGCCCCCTTGAGGAACTCCATGAAGGCCGCCACGGCGGTGTTGAAGTTGAACGCCTTGAAGGAGTCGTCCACGCGCTGCAGGCACTGATTCAGCGTCCGCTCCACCTCGAGGGCCGGGCCCTCGGGGGTGACCTCCGACTGGTCGTCCAACCCGAGGCGGATGGGCGCGTCCCCCTCTGGGTCCACGAAGAGCCGCCAGGACCGCTCGAGGAACTTCCTGGGCCCGGGCACGTCCCGGGGGTTCCAGGGCTTCGAGTCCGCCAGGGGCCCCATGAACATCTCGTAGAGCCTGAACGTGTCCACGCCGTACTCGGCGCAGACGTCGTCGGGGTTCACCACGTTCTTGAGCGACTTGCTCATCTTCGCGATGACCTGCTCCAGGGGCTCGCCGGTGGCCTTGGAGGTCGGCGGGTCCGCGTCGAGGTTGACCTCGTCCGCGGGCACGAGGCGACCCGTCCCGTCCTTGTACGCGAAGGCCGTGAGCATGCCCTGGTTGAACAGGCGCTGGAAGGGCTCCTTGGTCTTCACGACCCCCGCGTCAAAGAGGACCTTGTGCCAGAAGCGGGCGTAGAGCAGGTGCAGCACCGCGTGCTCGGTGCCGCCGATGTAGAGGTCGACGTTCCCCCAGTAGTCCTCGGCCTCCGGCGAGAGCGGGCCCGTCTCGCAGCGGGGGTCCATGAAGCGCAGGTAGTACCAGCAGGAGCCCGCCCAGCCGGGCATCGTGTCCGTGTCGCGCCGCGCGGGAGCCCCGCTGGCGGGGTCCGAGGCGCGCACCCATTCCGACGCGCGGGCCAGGGGCGCCGAGCCGTCGTCGGACGGCTTGAAGTCGTCCATCTGCGGGAGGGTCACCGGGAGGTCCTCGTCGGGGACGCGGACGTGCGACCCGTCCTCGAGGTGCAGCACCGGGAACGGCTCCCCCCAGTAGCGCTGGCGCGAGAAGAGCCAATCGCGCAGGCGGTAGTTGGTCTTGGCCTCCCCCACCCCCTTCTCCACCAGGTGCGCGATCATGCGCTCCTTGGCCTCGTCGACCCCGAGCCCGTCGAGGAAGCCGGAGTTGACCGCGGGGCCGGCGCCCGTGAAGGCCTCCCCCTCGAAGTCCGCCGGGGGCTGGACCGTGCGGATGATGTGGAGCCCGAACTCGGTGGCGAAGTCCCAGTCCCGCTGGTCCTGCCCGGGGACGGCCATGATGGCGCCGGTGCCGTAGCTCGCGAGGACGTAGTCCGCGACCCACACGGGGATACGGCCCCGCTCGTCGCCCGCCTCGAAGGCCGGGTTGTGGGCGTAGGCGCCCGTCCAGACGCCCGTCTTGTCCTTGGCGAGGTCGGTCCGCTCCAGGTCGGACTTGGCCGACGCCGCCTTGACGTAGCCGTCCACGGCCTCGCGCTGCTCGTCCGTGGTGATGGCGTCCACGAGCGGGTGCTCCGGGGCCACGACCATGAAGGTGGCGCCGAAGAGCGTGTCAGGGCGCGTGGTGTAGACCCGCAGCGAGGCGCCTTCGTGCCCCTCGATCCGGAAGTCGATCTCGGCGCCCTCCGAGCGGCCGATCCACTCCCGCTGCATGGTCTTGACCGACTCGGGCCAGTCGACGAGGTCCAGGTCGTCGATCAGGCGATCGGCGTACTCGGTGATCTTGAGCATCCACTGGCGCAGGGGCCGGCGCTCACAGGGGTATCCGCCCCGCTCGCTCTTCCCGTCGATGACCTCCTCGTTCGCCAGCACGGTCTTGAGCTCCTCGCACCACCAGACCGGCACCTCGTTCTGGTAAGCGAGCCCCCGATCGTAGAGGCGGGTGAAGATCCACTGGGTCCAGCGGTAGTAGTCCACGTCGCACGTCGCGAACTCCCGGTCCCAGTCGTAGCTCAGGCCGATGGCCTTGAGCTGACGGCGGAAGGTCTCGACGTTCGCGCGGGTGGTCTCCTCGGGGTGCCGCCCCGTGGTGATGGCGTACTGCTCCGCGGGGAGCCCGAAGGCGTCGTAGCCCATGGGGTGGAGCACGTTGTGCCCCTCCATGCGCTTGCGCCGTGAGACGATGTCGCTCCCGATGTAGCCCATGGGGTGCCCCACGTGCAGCCCGGCCCCCGACGGGTAGG
Source organism: uncultured Planctomycetaceae bacterium (assembly GCA_964511565.1). Taxonomy (GTDB): domain Bacteria; phylum Planctomycetota; class UBA1135; order UBA1135; genus Saltatorellus. The sequence goes on along the minus strand of CAZEFP010000042.1, from coordinate 709 downwards.
GGAACATGTCCAGCACGTAGTACTTCGGCCGGGAGGGGTCGAAGTCCGGGTCCCCGGGGTTGGGGGTCCGGTAGGTGCCATCGGCCTCCCACCGGTCCTGCCAGCGGCGCTCGATCTCGTTGGGGCTGTACTGGTTGCTCGTCATCTTCGACGGTCCTGGGGCGGGTCGACGAACCTCAGCGGGCGGGTCACGCCGCCGGGCGGTTGCTTGGGCGCGGATACGGTGCCGGGGAGGGTACCCCGAGGTGGGTCCGCCAGAGGAACCCCGAACGCCCTCCTGAGGGAGGATCCGCCGGAAAACACCGAACCCCCTGAAAACACCAAACCCCACGACCCGGAGTTCCGGAGCGTGGGGTTTGGTGGAGGATAGGGGACTTGAACCCCTGACCTCCTGCATGCCATGCAGGCGCTCTACCAGCTGAGCTAATCCCCCGAGATGTCGGACGCGGCAGGCCGGTCATTCAGCGCCTGATCGCCTCGGACGAGTCCTCGGATCACAGGCAGCCAGAACGGGGGGGCACCGGCCGCGCCCCTGCGCCATCGCGCAGTTGGCGAGAAGAATGCGACGGCGACCCGCTGTCGTCAAGGGGGAGTTCGGAGGAACCTGTCAGCCTGATTCAGGGCTCCCCTCTTCCCTTTGGCAGGCCAACAGGGGACTTTCTTCACCATGACGGACCTCGCACACCCCGACCGCCTGGCCAAGATCGCG
>CAZEFP010000041.1:0-12431 GCA_964511565.1 uncultured Planctomycetaceae bacterium | reverse complement strand
CCGTGATGCGCGGGCCGTCGAGCTCGCACTCGGCGGCGTCGGTCCGCATCGGCCGTATGGCGAGGGACCTGGTGGGCGGCCAGCCCGACCGGGTCCTGGTGGAGTTCGACACCGAGGGGTCCCTGGCCACGACCCACGACAGCCAGGGCTCGGACATGGGCCTGTTCGGCGGGCTGCTCGGCTGGGACGCCGACGACCCGCGGCTGGGGGGGTCCGCGGAGCACCTCGCGGCGGCAGGGGTCGAGCTGGAGATCAGGACCTCGCGCCTCGAGGACCCCCACCCCAACACCTACCGCCTGACGCTCTGGCGCGGCGGCGAGGAGCACCGCATGGTCGCCATCTCCACCGGCGGGGGCATGATCGAGGTCATCGAGGTCGACGGCGCCCCGGTGAGCCTGCGGGGGGACTACGACGTCACCCTCATCGAGCTCGATGGCGACGCGGCGCGGTGCGCCAAGGCGCTGGCGGAGAGGCCCGATGTGGACGTGGCGGCGCCGGCGGGGGACGCCATGGTCGCGGCGCAGGCGAAGGCCTGCCTCTCCGACGGCGACCTCTCCGGGCTCGCGGGCCTCGGGCGCGTCCGCCGCATGGCCGCGGTGCTCCCCGTGCGATCCCGGGCTGGCATGGCCGTCCCGTTCCTCCACGCGGGCGAGATGGTGGAGACCGCCGACCCGGAGATCCGACCGCTCTCCGCCTTCGCGCTGGAGTACGAGTGCGCCCGCGGCGGCCTCGGCGAGGCGGAGGTCATGGAGCAGATGCGCCGCATCCTTCAGATCGTCCGCGGCGGGATCCAGGAGGGCCTCGCCGGCACCGAGTACGCCGACCGCGTGCTCCCGCGCCAGAGCCACCGGTTCGCCGAGAAGCTCGCCGCCGGCGAGCTCCACGAGGGCGGCGTGCTCAACCAGGCCATCCTCTACGTGACGGCCCTCATGGAGGTGAAGAGCTCCATGGGCGTGATCGTCGCCGCCCCCACCGCGGGCTCCTGCGCCACCTTCCCCGCCACCTGCGTGGCGGCAGCCGAGGCCATGGGTGCCGACGAGGAGCACACCCTGCGTGCGATGCTCGCCGCCGGGCTCATCGGGGTCTTCGTCACCACGCGCTCGAGCTTCGCCGCCGAGGTCGGCGGCTGTCAGGCCGAGACGGGCGCGGGCGCCGCCATGGCCGCGGCGGCCCTGGTGGAGCTCTCCGGCGGCAGCGCTGCCACGGCCCTGGGCGCCGCGAGCCACGCGCTGCAGAACGTGCTGGGCCTCATCTGCGATCCGGTCGCGAACCGCGTGGAGGCCCCTTGCCTCGGCCGGAACATCACCGGCGCTGCCAACGCCATCGCCAGCGCCAACATCGCCCTCTCCGGGTTCCTGCACCTCGTCCCCCTGGACGAGGTCCTGGACGCCCACCGCGAGGTGTCGGAGCGCATGGCCCGAGAGCTGCGCTGCACGGCCCTGGGCGGCCTCTCCATCACGCCCACGTCCCGCGCCATCGAAGAGAAGCTGAGCCAGGGCTGCGGCGGCGGCGCGTGCGGCTCCTGCTGAGGAAGTCCCTGGGCTCAGGGCCGACCTGGAGGTCGACCCCCCGCGACCGGGGGTGGCGGCAGCGCACGCTCGGCCGTCGGTCGCGCCGCGGAAGGCCAGGGCTGACCCGAATACGAAGATTCCCTGTCCGTTGGGTCGCCATGCCCGCAGTTCCTCGGAGGAGCCCGATCGCCCGGGCTCACGAGACCATCACCACCCGCCGCCCGGACCATGAAGCACCACCTCACCTCCATCACCCTCGCCCTGCTGGTCCCCCTGTTGGGATCCACGCTGACCGCCTGCGGCTCCTCGAGTGCCCAGGCCTCCGAGTCGCCGGCCGCCTCTTGCACCTTCGCCGAGGTCATCGGCTCCTCCACGTTGATCGCAGGAACGCACCAGGTCCATGGGAGCGGAGGCATCACGGCCCCCCTCCTGATCATCGCGGAGGGATTCGACTCGTCGCTCCGCAGCAGGGCTCAGGGCATGACCAGCCGAAGCTGTTCCTCCAAGGGATGGTCCTCGGGCAGCGGCTCGAAGCTGCGTCGCCATGAGGCCTCGACCGTGCGAATCTCCTCCCACGGCCACGAGCTCGTCGTCGAGTACGAGCGTAGCGCTGGTGGATCAGGGGAGACCTCGGAGGCCCTGGCCTTCACCCTCGACGGCGAGGAGGGCACCAAGCACCTGTCGAACGGTCGACTCCTGCAGATCGACCTCGCCTCCGACCAGCCGCAGCTGAACCAGCGCTCCGCCAGCGTGAACTCCTTGCTCCAGCACCTCGTCCAGCCCCCTCGCTGAGACCAGCACCACAGGGACCGCGGACGCCTGCCGTGGCGCCTGGACAGACGGAGCCCCCCCGCCCACCCGGCGGAGGGGCTCCGTCGTCATTCGCACGCCTTGCCGGCCACGCCGACGGATCACAATCCAGTCATAAGTCAATGCATAGCAATCACCTGCGGCTTTACTCGCCGCGAATCACGCCCTTCCTGTCCGGACCGAGGGTCAGGGCGCACTTGGGGGTGAACGGGCCACCGGGCCCACCCCACTCATCCCCAAAGACATCCCCCTTCGACATCCCTCAATCCGATGAACACCAAGTTCCACACCACCGCCCTCTTCTCCTTCGCCGTCGCCGCCTGCATGACGACGTCTTCCTTCGGCCAGCGCACCGCGGAGCACCTCCCGGTCGCCCCGAAGAAGGCGTCGTCCACCGCTGCCGACGCCAACGACCTCGGACCCCGGGCCGCGACCCGCCGCGCCGACCTCGGCCACGGCCTCGACTACGCGAGCCCCACGCCCGTCGGGCAGCGCTTCGTCGACGCGTCGGCCCCCGAGGCCTTCACCGGACTCTCCGACGAGGACCTCGCGGTCGCCGAGTCGACCTCCCCGAACTTCGCGCCGAACCGATCCCAGGTCTACTACACGGAGCACGCCGACGGCACCTGGATCCGCGGCCGCAACTACAAGGCCCACGCCGGCCAGGACGGCTTCACCTTCATCCCTTTCCTCGGCTCCGACGCCGAGCGGAACTGGCCGGTGGAGTTCCGCCTCACGTCGGCGGTCCTCGACGGCAGGGCCCTGAACCTCGACGCCGATGCCGCCGTCTCCCGCAGCGGTGACCGCCTCGTCCTCGACCGCGGTCCCGTCGACGTCGTGTACGACATCGACAACCAGTGGATCGAGCAGTCCTTCATCCTCGACGCCGCCGGCGGCGAGGGCGACCTGGTGCTCGAGCTCGACGTCAAGAGTGACCTCGCGAAGGTCTCCGACGGCGCAGGCTTCCAGTTCGCCGGGGCCCGCGGCGGCATGACCTACAGCGCTGCCATCGTCCTCGACGGCGCGGGCCGGACCGCCGAGGTCCCCGCGACGCTCGATGGCGACAAGCTCTCGCTGACGGTGTCCGCCGACTTCCTGCGGACCGCCCAGGGCCCGATCGTGGTCGACCCCATCATGTCCACCTTCACGGTGGACGATGTCTCGGGTGACCAGCGAGACATGGCGCTCGCCTACGACCGGACCTCCGACACGTTCACCTACGTCTACGAGGACACCTTCTCCGCGACCGACATCGACATCTACTGCACCACCGTCGACGCGTCGGGGGCCACCGTCAGCTCCCGGTACATCGACAGCAGCTCCGACGACTGGACCAACCCCGAGATCGCCAACCTGAACAGCGCGGACAAGCACCTCATCGTCGCCCAGCGTGAGAACGGTGCGACCGGCTACTCGGAGGTCATGGGCCGCATCCTCGACGTGCCCACGGATACCCTCGGGCCCGAGCTCGTGATCGGCACGGCCACCGCCAACTGGGACAACTTCCGCCCGGACGTGGGCGGGAACGCCTCCAACAGCGCGGGCACCGTCTTCGCCGTGGTTTGGGAGCGCCAGTTCAGCACGAACACGCAGCCCCGCCTGCGGACGGTGCAGCCGGACGGCACCCTCGGCCTGGTCTCCTTCTTCGACTCAGGCAGCTACGAGCGCACGGGCGTGGTGATCTCCCCGTCCACCGGTGACCCCTCCGCGGTCAACGTGTGGAACGTGGCCTACCGCTCCGTGGAGAACGCCACCGGGATCGAGTCCGTCCGAGGGGTCCAGCTGGACGCCACCGGCGCCCTGATCGGCTCCCCTGCGGACCTGTGGACGGCGCCCGCCGGCGATCAGCTCAGCCAGATCGACATCTCCGACGCCCTCGACCTCGACGGCCTGGCGCCCACGTACGCCATCACCTTCGAGCGAACCCCCTCTCCCGTCGAGGACACCCTCGTGATGTTCTGCCGCGAAGGCTCCCGGGTCGGCGCGCTCCGCGACCTGCACCTGAGCGAGCACGCTGACCTGACGCTCTCCCAGAACGGGGCCCGCATCGGAACCACCGCGGAGGACTTCCTCGTGACGTACCACGAGCTGGGCGCCTCGAGCCTGAACACGGTCATCACGACCTTCGACCTCACCGAGGACCGCTACATCGCCATCTCCGAGCGACGCACCCCGGTGACCAACCAGTCGATCCTGTTCAGCGACGTCCCGATCGCCTCTCGCTTCTCCGGCGGGCTGCTCTCGAGCCGCATCGTCGGTCTCGGCTGGAGCGAGGACAACGGCACGGACCTGGACGCCCACGGCGCCCGCTTCTTCGCCAACGCTCCCCTGGCCCAGGCCTTCCAGTACGGCTACGGCAACCCCAACAGCACCGGGGATCGCAGCTTCCTGACGATGTACGGCGACCGTTCGACCACCGCCCAGAAGACCCTGCGCGCCTCGGCCCTCCCGGCCAGCTCCTTCGGCTTCTTCATCTGCGGCCCGGACATGAACAACGTCCCCAACCCGGGTGGTAGCGACGGCGTCCTCCTGGTGGGCGGCTCCATCGGCCGCTACGTCGCCGCGGGTCAGATCAAGAGCTCCGGCCCCGAGGGCACCTTCAGCCTCGACATCGACCCGACGGACCTGCCCCAGCCGACCGGCTCCGTCGCCGTCGCCGCCGGAGAGATCTGGCAGTTCCAGGCCTGGCACCGCGACACCGGCACCGGTGGTGGCGGCCCGACCTCGAACTTCACCAACGGCGTGACGATGCTCTTCCGCTGATCGTCGCTTGAGCCGAAGACGCGCCCGCCCCGGCCATGCCGGGGCGGGCGCGCTTCGTGGGCCCGCTCCGTTCAATCCCCCATGATGCTGTCGTAGAGCTCATCCGCCGACAGCTCAGCGCCGTCCATGCCCGGAAGATCGACGTCGAACTGGTCCAGCGAGACGCCGCCCTCGGAGACCTTCGCCAGGAACACCCGGCCCGCCCCCAGGTCCATGGGTTCCTCCGCGGGAGCGTTGACCGAGCCGAGGACGAACGACCCCAGGAGCCGCTCCCCGCACTCCACGGCCCCCCGCGGGCTGTCGGGACCGGGGGGCACCATGTCCACCGCGTAGGTGAGCGAGATCGCGGCGCCGCCGCCCGCGGCCTCGAACTCGGCCAGGAGCCCCTCGTCATGGGACCTCGCGCTGTTGGACTGACTCGTCGACAACCCCGAAGGGCCGTCCCATTCGAGTCCCTCGACGATCACGACGTACGCGAGCCCCTGGGGCCCGCCGGGGAACGTGGCCGTCGTCCAGATCATCACGGTGGAGTCATCCTCAAGGAGCTCCATGGAGTGGGCGTTGAGGTCGTAGCTCGCGCCATGGAAGTCCCCGGCGACCCTGGGACCGGTGGACCCCCATGCCTTGCTGACCGAGAGAAAGGTCCCGCTCGAGACGACGTAGGCGAAGAGGCCGGCCAGGAGGGCGAGGGTGAGGAGGACGAAGCGCATGGGGAGAGGGGCGAGGGAAGGGGGGGCTCCACCAGTCTTTCCTGAATGGGGCCACGGACTTTCATCTCGTCTCCAAGATCGCTCTGAAGTGGTCCCCACAGGCTCCTGAGCGCTCTGCTATCGTCGTCCTGTGTCCCTCCAACTCCTGCTGATCGGCGCCTCCCTCCTGGTCCCCCAGGGCCAGCAGGCCCCAGGCGAAGCTGTCCCGGGATGGAGCGAGGAGGTCCGGCCGATCCTGGCGGAGCACTGCTTCGAGTGCCACGGGCCCGACCCCGAGACCCGCGCCGCGCGGCTCCGGCTCGACACCGAGGATGGGCTGGTCCGATCGGCGCGGGACGGCGCGGAGAGCGAGCTCCTCTACCGCGTCACGTCCACGGACGACTTCGACCGCATGCCCCCCCCGGAGCACTCCGCCGGGCTCACCGCCGACGAGGTCGGCGTGCTCTCCAGGTGGATGGAGGCCGGCGCGACCTGGGAGCCGCACTGGGCCTACGCACCCCTCTCGGAGCCCGCCGCGGATGCCGACCACCCCATCGACGGCTTCGTCCAGGCCCGCCTCGAGGAGGAGGGTCTCTCGGCTGCGCCCCCCGCCGCGCCGCTGGACCTGATCCGCCGTCTGCACCTGGACCTCACCGGCCTGCCCCCGTCGCCTGAGGCCCTCGCCTCCTTCCTCGCGGACCCGAGCGAGAGCGCCTACGCCGCGCGGGTGGATGAGCTCCTCGCCTCCACGGCGTTCGGAGAGCACTGGGCGCGGCACTGGCTCGACCTGGCGCGCTACGCGGACAGCCACGGCTTCACCATCGACGGCGGCCGCACCATCTGGCCGTGGCGCGACTGGGTCGTGGACGCCATCGCCACCGACCTCCCCTTCGACAGGTTCACGGTGGACCAGCTGGCCGGCGACCTCGTGCCGGACGCCACCCGCGCCCAGCGCGTCGCCACCGGCTTCCACCGCAACACCCAGGTCAATCAGGAGGGCGGCGCCAAGGACGAGGAGAACCGGGTCCACGCCGTCATCGACCGGGTCGCCACCACCGGAGCGGTCTGGCTCGGCGCGACCGTGGGCTGCGCCCAGTGCCACACCCACAAGTTCGACCCCATCACCCAGACCGAGTTCTTCGGCCTCTACGCCCTCTTCAACACCACCGCGGACAGCGGCGTGTCGTCCGGGCCGACGATGCTCTTCCCTCGCACCGATGAGGACGTTCCGAAGGCCCTGGCGTGGGAGGACGCATGGGACGACGCCGACGCCATCTACCGCGCCGCGTGGGACGCGGCGGGCGCGGGCTGGCGCGTGTGGCAGCCCCGCCGGGCCACGGGCTCCAACGGCCCCGAGCTCCGCGCCGAGCCCGACGGCTCGTTCCGCGTCGTGGGTCAGAGCCCGATCTACAGCACCTACGTCCTCGAGGACGCCCCCGGCGCTGGCCCCCTCGCTGCCCTGCGCCTCGAGGTGCTCCCCGACGGCGGCCCCGGGCGCTCGGGCAACCGGAACTTCGTCCTCCAGGAGGTCCGCGTGGAGCGCCTCGCCGCCGGTTCGGAGGAGTGGGCCCCCCTGCCCCTCACGGCCGCGCGCGCCGACTTCGAGCAGGACACCTCCGCCGACGGCGGGCACCACTACGCCGTGGCGGGAGCGCTCCCCGGGAGCGGGCTTCCGGGCTGGGCCATCAAGCCGGAGTTCGACTCGCCCCACGCCGCGGAGTTCGTCCTCGCCGAGCCGGTCCAGCTCGCGGAGGGGGACCGCCTGCGGGTCCTGCTCCAGCAGGAGCACGGCGCGCGGCACACCCTCGGCCGCTTCCGGATGCTGCTCGCGGGCGAGGACCCCGGCGCCGACCGGGACCTGGTCCCCGCCGCCTGGAGGGAGGCCTGGACCGCGCGGCGCGCCCAGGCCCGGCGGCGACCCGGCCTGCCCATGACCATGGTCATGGAGGAGCGCGAGGTGCCCCGGGAGACCCGCCGCTTCCACCGCGGCTCGTTCCTCGACCCGCGCGAGCCGGTGGCCCCCGGCGTCCCCGCGGCGCTGGACCGCTTCCGCGCGGAACCCGGCCCCGTCACCGACCGGCTGGACCTCGCACGCTGGCTCATGGATCCGGGCAACGCCCTCGTGCAACGGGTCACCGTGAACCGCTGGTGGCAGCAGCTCATGGGCGCAGGACTGGTGGTGACCGAGAACGACTTCGGCCTGCGCGGCGCGCGGCCGACCCACCCGGAGCTCCTGGACTGGCTCGCGGCGGAGCTGCGGGACAGCGGCTACTCGCGGCGGCATGTGCTGCGCTCGATCCTGCTCTCCCGGACGTATCAGCAGGCCGCCCTCACGGACCCCGCGCTCCTGGAGCGCGACCCCGACAACGCGCTGCTCGCCCGGCAGACGCGGCGGCGCCTCTCGGGTGAGCAGCTGCGGGACTCGATGCTCCAGGCGGCCGGCGTGCTGGACGCCACGGTGGGCGGCCCCCCCGTCCAGCCGCCCCAGCCCGAGGGCGTCTACGCCTTCACCCAGAACCGCAAGAACTGGAAGCCCAGCGAGGGGTCGGCCCGCCACCGCCGCTCCCTCTACACGCGCATCTGGCGCTCCGCGGCGTTCCCCTTCTTCACCACCTTCGACACCCCCGCGGCCAACGTGACCTGCACCCGCCGCGTGCCCTCGAGATCGCCGCTGCAGGCCCTGGCCCTCGCCAACGATCCCCTGGTGGTCGAGCTGGCCGCCGCCTTCGGCGCGCGCATCGCGGGGCTCGACGCGGACACGGACGGTGCCCGGATCGACGCCGCGTTCCAGCTCACGCTCGGCCGTGCGCCGACGGACGCCGAGCGGGAGCGCCTCGCACGGCACGTCGGGACCGTCCGCGAGGCCCGCGGGGACGACGCCGCGTGGTTCGCCCTCGCCCGCGTGCTGTTCAACCTCGGGGAGTTCACCCACCGGCCATGAGCGACCCCCTCCACCACCTCTCGCGCCGCTCGATCCTGCGGGCCGGCGCCAGCGGCATCGGCGCCCTGGCCCTGGGCGACCTGCTCGCACGGGACGGCCTCGCCGACGTGCAGCGGGCACGGCTCCCGGTCGCCAGGGCCAAGCGCGTCATCTGGCTCTTCATGGCCGGCGCGCCGAGCCAGCTCGAGCTCTTCGAGCCGAAGGAGACCCTCCAGCGCCTGGACGGCCAGCCCCTCCCCCCGAGCCTCTCCGCGGGCAAGCGCTTCGCCTTCATCGACGGGGAGCGGGCGAAGCTGCTGGGCACGAAGCGCACCTTCGCGCGCCACGGGGAGTGCGGCGCGCCGGTCAGCGAGCTGCTCCCGAACATCGCGGGCATCGTCGACAAGCTCTGCTTCCTGCGCGGCATGCAGGCCAAGGAGATCAACCACGGTCCCGCCAAGCTGTTCATGAACACCGGCTCCGGCCAGTTCGGCCGGCCGAGCATGGGCGCCTGGAGCCTCTACGGCCTCGGCTCCGAGGCCGAGGACCTGCCCGGCTTCGTGGTGCTGCGCTCCGGCGGCCGCGGCCCGCGGGGCGGCGCGCCCCTGTGGGGCAACGCCTTCCTGCCCACCAACGTGGCGGGCACCCCCTTCCGCGCCCAGGGGGACCCGGTGCTCGACCTCGCGAGCCCCGAGGGAGTGGGCGCCGACGAGCAGTCGGACTTCTTCGACGCCGTGGGCGACCTCGACCGCATCGCCGCCGACCGCACCGGGGACCCCGCGTTCCGAGACCGGGTGAAGACCTACGAGCTGGCGCACAGGATGCAGACCAGCACACCGGACTTGATCGACCTCTCCGGCGAGACCCAGGAGACCCGCGACCTCTACGGCCTCGGCGACGGCCGCCCCTCCTTCGCCCGCAACTGCCTGCTCGCCCGCCGCCTGGTGGAGCGCGGCACCCGCTTCGTCCAGCTCTACCACACCGACTGGGACCACCACGGGGACCCAGGTAACCACCTCGGCAAACCCCTGGAGCAGCGCTGCAAGGAGGTGGACCGCGCCACCGCCGGGCTGATCCTCGACCTCGAGCGCCGCGGCCTCCTCGAGGACACGCTCGTCGTTTGGGGCGGTGAGTTCGGGCGCACGCCGCTGGGCGAGGTGCGCGACTTCGTGGGCCGCGACCACCACGTGAGCGCCTTCACCCTCTTCATGGCCGGCGGCGGCATCAAGCCCGGCCACTCCCACGGCGAGACCGACGAGATCGGCTTCGCCCCGGTGCGCGGCGCCATGGACGTCCACGACCTCCACGCCACCATCCTCCACCAGCTCGGCCTCGACCACGAGAAGCTCACCTTCCGCTTCCAGGGCCGCGACTACCGCCTCACCGACGTCCACGGCCGCGTCATCCACGACGTCCTCGCCTGATCGCGCCCCCCGCGCGAGATCGCGGCCCCCGGGGGCGGTGGACGGCTCACGGAAGCATCGGGAGCCCCGGTCAGGGCTGGTAGGGATGCCGGGGATCGAACCCGGACGGCCTAGGGCCTTCGGATTTTAAGTCCGATGCGTCTACCAATTCCGCCACATCCCCGCTGCCTCCGATCGTAGCAAGGGCGCCGGGTCCTCTGCGCCGCGCACGGCCCATCTCGGCCCCAGGCCTCCTCGCCCCGTGTCGCCAACTGGGGCGCTCGCTCGGGTTGACGGGCGCGGGGGGGTCCCTATGATTCCCCGTCGGCTTCAGCCACAGGACGCGTCCTGGCGATACTGAACCGAGAGGCGGCATAGCCAAGTGGTAAGGCGATGGATTGCAAATCCATTATTCCCCGGTTCGAGTCCGGGTGCCGCCTCCATCTCCCCCCTCCCCGAAGCGGGTCGAGGACGGTCGCGAACGCGACGCGAAGGGGTGGATCGAGGTCCTCGGGCAGGGGCGCTCAGAGCAGCTCGTAGCCGTCGCGCACCGTGTAGATCATCAGGGACGTGCGCGGCCCCCCGAAGCGGCGGACCATCTCGATGAGCCAGTCCTCCTCGCCGGGCCACGGGTAGGCGTAGACCAGGTCGAAGTCGGCGATCTCCATGCCGAGCTCCCCGTAGGCGTCCGCGCCCTCGGTAGGCGTCATGTAGTCACTCTCCAGGAGCCCCACCTCGTCCCGGTAGTCCGGCGGGACGAAGCTGCCCTCCACGAAGCGCGCGCCCGAGCCCACCTCCTCGGCGAGGTCCTCTGCGGTCGTGATGAGCGCCGGCTCGATCTCGATCCCCACCGCCTCGAAGCCGATGATGTCGGCGAGCACGGTGATCACGCCCGTGGCGGATCCCAGCTCCAGGAATGTGTTCGCCCCGCCGCGCTGGTCCTTGAGCATGTCGATGGCCAGCCGCTGGTCCGCCGGGATCACCCGGTGGAACTCGCCGGCCCGCTGGGCGCAGAAGTCATGCCAGGCCTCCGTGCCCAGCCGCAGCACCTCCTCCAGTCGCGCGTCCATGCCCCCTTCCATGGGAGCGATGAGAACATGCCGGATGCGACGAATCCCCGAGCCTGTGCGATACTTCAGGGGTGATCACCATCCTGCGACGCCTCCACCACATCGCCGCGGCCCCCGCCCTGCTGCTCGGTGTGGGGCTCTCGAGTGGCTCGCTCATCGGTTGCGCCGCCCACGGCGACCTCGATGCGCTGGGCCCCGGGCTCGTGGATCCGGATTCCCCCTACGTGGTCGCGCTGGGCACGGCCCAGGACGGCGGGCTCCCCCAGATCGGCTGCGCCCGCGAGTGCTGCGTCGCGGCCCGCGAGGACCCGTCCCGGGCACGCCTCGTGACGAGCCTCCTGCTGGTGGACCCGCGGGACGGGCGCCGCTGGCTCTTCGACGCGACCCCTGACATCTCGCGGCAAGTGGAGCGCGCCCGCGGGCTCGGCGGGCCACCCGAGGACGCGCCGGGCCGCCCCGCGCTCTTCGACGGCATCTTCATCACCCACGCCCACCTCGGGCACGTGGTGGGGCTGCTGCAGCTCGGGCGGGAGGCTTACGGCTCGGCGCCCGTACCGCTCATCGGCACCGAGCGCATGGCGAGCTTCCTCGGCTCGAACGGTCCCTGGAGCCTGCTCTTCGACGGCGGCTACGCCCGCCCCCAGGTCCTTCGACCGGACGAGACCCTGGACCTGGCGGACGACCTCTCGGTGACCGCCATCCAGGTCCCCCACCGCGACGAGTTCACCGACACCGTCGCCTTCCTCATCCGCGGGCCCGAGCGCTCCGTGCTCTACCTGCCGGACATCGACAAGTGGGAGAAGTGGGACCGGCGCCTCGAGGACGTGATCGCCAGCGTGGACGTGGCGCTGGTGGACGGCACCTTCTTCGGGCCCGCGGAGCTCCCCGGCCGCGACATGTCCCAGGTGCCCCACCCCTTCATCGTCGAGACCCTCGAGCGCATCGCGCCGCTCCCCGAGGCCGAGCGCGCGAAGGTGGTGTTCACCCACCTCAACCACTCCAACCCCGCGACCGACCCCACCAGCGACGCCGCCGCCGCGGTGCGGGCCGCCGGCTCATCGGTCCTCAACGACGGCGACCGCATCGGTCTCTGACCCGTCGCGCTCCACGGGGCGGCGATCAGGCCAGGGCGCGCGCGTCCAGGAGCCCGTCCGCCACGAGCCGCGGCCAGAGCTCCGCGGGGATGGGCGCCGCGAAGTGGGCGAGGTTCGCACGCACCTCGTCCGGGGTGCGGCAGCCCACCAGTACCGAGGCCACGGCGGGGT
>CAZEFP010000040.1:0-12523 GCA_964511565.1 uncultured Planctomycetaceae bacterium | reverse complement strand
GCGGTCTGTCTCCGATCCGGCATCCGGAAGACCTTTGTGGCCGGGGCTACGGTGATCTGCCTTGCGCTTTATCTCGTCTCGGGTCTGGCGCTGGCGATGTTCCGGCTGCGGCGTCCGGCCTGACGGTCAGGACGAACAGCCCAGAATATCGACGGCGCGGGACTCGCCGGCTCGGTCGACGCGGTGGCCACGGTCACCCGGGCCATCCCCATGGCCGAGGTGAGCGCAGCGGCCGCCTTCGACAACGTGTACGTCGGAGGCCCCGAGGCCTGGCTCGAGTTCCGCCCCTCCGATCCCCGGAGCGGCGTCCAGTTCCGGCCTGCGACGCCGGGGATCACGACCCGCGAGACCCACGGCGCCGTCCGTGCCTGGTCCCTGCTGGCCCGAGAGCGCGCCCCGGGCTCCCCCGAACCGCTCACGTGGCTCCTCGGGCGTGCGCAGGGGAGCTGGGCCCAGAACGGCCCCCGCGTCCCCGTGGTGGCGACCCTGGAGACCGTGCCGGGGAGCGCCCCGGCCCTGCGCGCCTTCGGGGCTGGCCTCGACCTGGCGGATGAGCAGCTCGTGACGGCGCTGACCAGCATCGCCCTCACCGGGGACTCCCCGGGCTCCGCGTTCACCGGACAGCAGCTGGAGCTGGAGGGGCGCGCTGACTTCGAGACGCGCCTCCGCCTGCCCGAGGAGCCTGGTGCGCCGATGGAGGACCTCGAGGTCTCCGTCGAGACGCGCCTGGACCAGCTGGGCTTCGGGGACGAGAAGCGGCTCCGTGATGTCTCCGCCCACTTCCGCCTCGAGCCCGACACGGGCCGGTGGATCGGCGAGGAGATCAACGGCCGGCTGGCCGGAACCCCGGTACAGCTCTCTGACTTCTCGTGGTCGCCCGGCGAAGACCGCTCCACCTTCCGCACGCGGATCTCGGCGCGCGACCTGCCCATCGACGAGGAGCACCTGCGCTTCTTCCTGGACCCCGGCACCCTGCGCACCGTCCTCGATGACCTCGAGGCCCGGGGCCGCTTCGCTCTGGACGGGACGGTCCTGGAGGTCACGGGTCACCCGGACGGCTCTGCGGAGGTCTTGCTCGAGGGCGACGTCGCCATCGAGGAGGTCTTCGTGATCCTCGGCATCCCCATCGAGGTGGACAGCATCGAGAGGATGCGGCTGGAGCTCGCCCACGAGGGGAGCGGCCTCCGCTCAAGGGCCACCATCGAGGGCCTGAACGGGGCGCTGGCGGACCGCCGTCTGCAGGAGGCCACCCTCCAGCTGAGTTACGTCGAGCCGCGCCTCGTGATCGAGGCCTTCCAGGGCGACTTCGAGGGTGGGCAGCTGCTCGCCGTGGGCAGCGACCAGACCGCGGGGGCGCCCCTCCTGGTCATCGACCTCGCGCCGCCCTTCCCCTTCCAACTCGCGGCGGAGATGCGGGACGTGGACGTGGGCGAATTCCTGCGCGGCCTGTTCGACTCCGACTTCGCGAACCGCGGGCGCATGGACATGACGCTCCGGCTCGAGGGCGACTTCGAGCAGCTGACCGCGATGTCGGGTGGCGGTGAGGTCGAGCTGCGCGACTCCGCGCTCTGGGCGATCCCAGTCTTCCAGGCCCTCTCGGTCGGCCTCGGCATCGACACGACGGTCCTCTTCAGGGAGATGTATGCGCGCTACTCGATCGACGACGGCGTCCTCGTGATGGACCGCCTGCGGGTGAACAGCGACCTGCTCTCCCTGGTCGGCGAGGGAGCCATAACCTTCGAAGGCAACGTCACCAGCGACCTCGACGTGCGCTACGACCTGGTGGACCGCCTGGGCCCACTGACCCAGCTCGTCTACTGGATCCAGGAGAGCCTGCTGCGCGTGTCGATACGCGGGACCGTCGAGCGCCCGGCGGTCGTGCTCCGCGGCCTCGCCTCGAGGTTCTTCACCCCCGATGAAGAGCGCGACCGCCTCCCACTTCCTGGCTTCTCCCGCCGCCCGCGGCGCTTCTGATGGCCCCGGGAAGAGCCAAGCGCGTGGCCCTGGGCGTGGACCACGGGACCCGCCGCACGGGCTTCGCTGCCGCCGACGCCGCGCGGATCCTGATCACCCCCCTCGACCCCGTCCAGGGAGGCGTCGCCGAGGCCCTGGAGGCCATCGCCGCCCTTTGCGAGGAGCGTGACGTCGGCGTCCTCGTCGTCGGGTATCCGCTCCACATGGACGGCGCCGCTGGCCCGCGGGTCGAGGAGGTGGACGCCTTCATCGCCCTCGCCCAGGCGCGGTTCCCTGACCTCCAGGTGGTCCGGCAGGACGAGCGACTGACGACTCGAGAGGCCGAGGAGCGGCTGCGCGACGCCGGCTACCACGGCGCCCAGCGGAAGGCCCGCAAGGACTCGTGGAGCGCCATGATCCTCCTCGAGGACTGGATCGGCGCCGGCGAGCCCAGCTAGTCAGGGGCAGAGAGCATCCGCTAGGCGGCCAGGATCAGGCGCCGGAGCGCTCGTCGACGAACCGCACGATTCGCTCCCGGATCTCGGCGCTCTTCGAGTCGTGGAGCGGATGGTGCCGCTGCCCTTCGACGATCAGCACCTCCACGGAGTCCCCCTCCTGGGAGCGACTCCAATCCGGGCTGCTGATGGGGTCGTCCGCGCCGTGCACGATGAGCACCGGGATGTTGAGTTCGGCGATCCGCGTCAGGTGCTCGCGCGAGCTCCGTACGGCCTCATCGATGGCGCGCTGGGTGATGACCTCGTGGGTGAGTTCCGACGCGGACCAGGCCGTGGCCTGCGCCGCCGCCGAGGTCAGGTCGTCGGGCCCGTAGCCGGTCGCCCCCTCGGACTGGGGCGTGATCTTCTTGAAGAACTTCGAGAGTCCCTTGGGCGCCTCGGGCGCCCTGAAGTTGGGCGCGTGGAGCGGAGCGATGAGGACGAGCGCGCTGACCACCCCCGGGGTCTCGAGCGCATACATCGCGGCATAGTTCGCGCCGAGCCCGACCCCCACGAGGACCTTCGGGACCTCGGGCATCCGATAGGCGAGGTGGTCCTGGATCTCCTGGATGTCGCGCGCGACCTCACGCAGTCCGTTCGAGTGTCCCCGCGGCCCCTCGGTCCGGCCGTGCCCACGGAGGTCCGGGAGCGCGACCGCCCAGCCTCGCTCCGCCAGGTCGGACGCCAGGGTCCGATACCGCTCCCCGGTGTCCCCCGCGTCGTGGATCACGGTCACGGCCCCGGTGGGCTCGCCCCGCGCCGCGAGCTCGAGGACCGTGAGCAGGACCATTCCCTTCATGGAGTCGTGGGAGAGCCCCGAGGCCAGCTCCCCGGTCTCCGTGGAGTCCCGCAGCTCGAGGTTGGTCAGGAAGAAATCGTCTTCGATCGCCATGGATTCAGCTCGTTGGTCGTTCCGGGCACCCGCCCGTTCGCGCGCGCGATATCATGCCCGACGGCGCGAGAGGCTGGGACAGTCGCTCCGGCGGGACCTTCGGGTTCATGCCGGGGAGGAAAGTCCGGGCTCCGCGAGCCAGGGTGGTTGTTAACGGCAACCGACCGTGAGGCCAGGGAAAGTGCAACAGAGAGTAGACCGCCGAATGGACCGGGTTCGCCCGGTCGATGGTAAGGGTGAAACGGTGCGGTAAGAGCGCACCAGCGCCCCCGGAGACGGGGGCGGATCGGCAAACCCCACCCGGAGAAAGGCCAAATAGGGAGGGACCCGCGGCGCGGCTCGCGTCCATGTCCTTCCGGGTTGGCCGTTCGAGGCGGGCGGCGACGCTCGTCCCAGAGAAATGACTGTCGCCTGGTCCCCCGGGACCAGGAACAGAACCCGGCTTACAAGGCCTCTCGCGCCACCTATCGCTCTCCCAATCGAAGCGAGCCCCCTCCTTGGAAGTGGGCGCGATCCACAACCCGTTGTGTTGACGCCCGATCCAGGCGGATTTCCGTAAGGCACGCATGGTGGGACGCTTAGTCGTGCCGACCCACGACATCTTGCGTGGTGAGGTGATTTCCACGCTCGATCTCGTGTTGCGCACCTTGACGGATTCCTGGGGTGCCTCCATTCTCGCACTTGTCGGCCCGGAACGGGCTGCTTGTGACCCGGGGCCTGTCCTGCTCGACAAGGCGCCGCTCGCCAGCGACCCGTTCCAGCCGGGGTGATCGACCGAGGCTCTCCCCTCGGCTCCACCCCAACCGCCGGCGCCCCGCTCTCTAACCCGCACCTCTCACCTGCCGCCCCCGCGCACATCGGGGGCGCCCGGCGTCAGGGCCCCTGGCCCTCGTGCACCGGTCCCTGTTCCGCACCGACTTCGCACCCCGGTCGACCTCGCGCCCGGGCTGCCCCTGGGCGAACGCTGTCGGTGACCCCCTCGGTCACCTCCCGGCGCCTCCTGCCCCAGGGCCACCGCTGAACCGCCCCTGGCAGCCACGAAGCCGCTGCCGCCCCTGCTCCGACCGCTGCCCCGCTGCTCCGCCGGCGGTCGTCCCTCTCCACCATGGAATTCGTCTTCGTCGTTCCCCGCACCGCGATCTTCCCCGAGTTCGCTCCCCATGGACTCTCCGCCTTCGGCGAGGAGTTCTCCCGCGAGCGCTTCCAGCGCTGCGTCGAGGAGGAGGGGTTCTTCGTGGAGCGCGAGTACGCCGAGCGGACCCCGACGCTGAAGCAGATCATCCCGTACACCCTCGTGACCCGCGGCGAGGAGATCCTCCTGCTGCAGCGCACGAAGGGCGGAGGCGAGGCTCGCCTCCACAACAAGCTCTCCATCGGAGTTGGCGGTCACGCCAACCCGGTCGACGCGATCGGTGCGGACGGAGAGGGCGCCAAGGCGCGGCTCCTCGACCCGCTCCCTGCGGCCACGCGCCGTGAAGTCATGGAGGAAGAACTGATCGTCGAAGGCGAGACTCGCCTGACCTCGATCGGTCTCCTCAACGACGACAGCAACGCCGTCGGGGCCGTCCACGTCGGACTGGTCCAGACCCTCGAGCTCCTCGGAGGTGACGCGCGAATCCGTGAAGTCGACCAGCTTCGCGGTGATTTCGTCCCCTGGCGGGAGCTGCCGCAGCAGCTCGCCGGGGGCGCCAACTTCGAGACGTGGTCCAGCCTCCTGGTCCCCCACCTCGACCAACTTCTCTCTCCCAGCACATCGGTCGCGGACGGGGTCCGCGAAGCGGCGGAGGGCAACGTGCCCGCCGCCATGTCCCGCGAGAAAGCGGCGTCCACCGCACAGCCCTGAGCTCGCTCAGGGTCGGACGTCCACCACTCGCATTCACCGCACCCAACCAATCACAAGCATGGCATTCACCGCACCCGCTCCCGCCTCGGTCCGTAAGGCCCGCCAGATGACCCAGGAGAAGATCTACGACGCTCTCCAGGGCGCCCGCACCGCCGACAAGGTCACCGTCTACTTCAAGAACGGGCGCGCCGCGACCGGCGCCCTGATCTTCAACCCCTTCAAGGGCAGCGGCCGCGTCATCGACGTGGACAAGGAGTCCTCCATCGACTTCGCCATCGAGGACGTCCGCGAGCTCAAGCTCAGCTGAGCGCGTCCGATCGACCAACCCCCTGACCCCGTTCGGCCCCGGCCGGACGGGGTCTTTCCGTCCACGCGGACTCACTCGCGAACTCCCCCTCCCGTAGGTTCTCGCCATGATCGCAGCAAGCGCCTGGCTCGCCGCCCTCGCGGCCCTCGCCCTCCCCTCCTCCGAGGACCCCCTCCTGCCGCCTGCAGTCGAGGTCGGCGGCCCCGACGGGAGCTGGACCTGGCTGTCCGTGCCCCGGGACGGCGACGTTCACGTGCTCGCCTTGACCGCGATCTCACCCCTCATGCCCCGCGTGGAAGTGCGGCGCGGCGCGACCACGCCCGTGACGCCCGGACCCGCCCTCAGCGCCATGGTGGAGGTCGCCCTGCGCGCCGGGAACCGCCCCCTGGACTGCGCGCCGCGGCTGACGGCCGTGGTCCACGGGGTCGACGAGGAGTTGCTCCTGGTGGACGGAGCGCCGAGGGTGTTCCGCGACGCCCGCCCCCCCGCCGCCGCGGGCTCCAGCGCCGGCGCGGACCTGGCCCACCTCCTCCGGCGGGACGACGAGGTCGTCGCCGGTGGAACGGTCTCGCTCGAGCCGCCCACGGTCCCCCACTCCCACGTCCTCCTGTTCGGTCTCCACCCGGGCGTCGTGGGGACTGCCCCCTGGCCGATCGAGGTCGACGGCGAGCCGCACCTCCTGCACCCCGGCGCCACCCGCCCCCTCGTGCTCCCGGCCACCGGCGCCCCCATGGAGGTCGAGCTCGGCGACGCGCTCCTGGACGCCGTGCAGTTCGCGACCCTCGTCCCGGGCGACCTGGCAGAGTCCGAGGCGTTCCTCCACCAGGTCTCCCAGGAGGACGTGCGCATCACCCGCGAGGAGGGATCGAGGCCCTTCGGATGGACGGGCGCCACGGGACTCTCCGAGGACCGCCGCGTCGTGCCCGTGGGGCATCGGCGTGCCTACCGCTTCGCCATGGAGCCCCCGAGGCACCTGCTCGAGGAGGGCGAGACCCTGGGCTTCGTGCTCCGGCCGGGCGTCCGGGGACGAGCCACTGAGCCCGCCCCCGTGGAGACGGCCCGGTCCCGCGACCAGGCCCCGCGAGCGCTGGTCCGCCGTCCGACGGTCGACCTCACGCGGTTCACCACAGCCGACTCCCCCGAGTCGCTCGTCGAGGTGACCCGCAGCGCCGGACTCGCGACGTACACCCACGCCGAGGGACCCCGTGAGCAACTGGATATCCGCCCGACCATGGGTCCCGGCGCCGCCTGGGGGGACGTGAACGAGGACGGAACCCTGGACCTCGTGCTCCTCCAGGGCGCGGGCCGCGCGGGCTGCGCGCCCCTCTCGGACCGGCTCTTCCTCGGACGCGGCGACGGGACCTTCGAGGACGGCACCGCGCGCGCGGGCCTCGGCCGCGGGGACGCGGGCATGGGCGCCCTGCTGGTGGACCTGAACGGAGACGGGCACCTCGACCTCTACTGCGCGAACTACGGCCGCGACCGCCTGTTCCTGGGCGCCGGGGACGGGACGTTCTCCGAGGCGGAGGGCGTCCTGCCGGAGCTCTCGCTGTGGAGCGCGAGCGTCATCGCGGGCGACCCCGACGGGGACGGGGACCTGGACCTCTACGTCACGAGCTACCTGGACTACGACCTCGACAAGATGCCGCCGGCCGACGAGCTCGGGCTCTACCAGCGCGAGGACCCGGTCGAGATGCTGCCCTTCGCCTTCCCGGGCCAGCGGAACGTCTTCCTCCGCAGTCGCCTCGCCGACACGGGCGCCCTCGGGTTCGAAGACGCCACCGACGAGCTCGGCCTCGCGGACGTCCAGGGCCGCGGGATGCAGGCGGTGTTCTGGGACTTCGACCTCGACGGGGACGAGGATCTGTACATCGCGAACGACGTCTCCTTCAACGTGCTCTTCCGCAACGAGGGCGACGGGACCTTCAAGGACGTCTCCTTCTCCACGGGGCTCGACGACCCGCGGGGCGGGATGGGCCTCGCCATCGGCGACGTGGACAACGACGGGGACTCCGACGTCTTCCTGACCAACTGGCAGCTGGAGACGAACGCGCTGTACACCAACTCCGCCATCTCCAACCTGTCCAGGAAGCGGCGCCGCTCCACCTTTCACGACACGACCGTGAAGAGCGGCTTCGGCCCCTCCGGCATCGGCAAGACCTCCTGGGGGGCGGAGTTCTTCGACCTCGAGCTCGATGGTGACCTGGACCTGTACGTGGCCAACGGGTACACGAGCCCCGACTACGAGAGCACCGGGACCTGCGTCGGCCAGACGGACCAGCTCTTCGTGGGCGACGGGACCGGCAAGCTGAGGGAGGCCTGCACCCTGGGGCGCCGGGCCTTCAGCATCTCTCGCGCCTCACGGGGCGCCGTGGGCGCGGACCATGACCGGGACGGCGACATCGACCTGCTGGTGACCGCCAACAACGGCGGGGTGACGCTGCTCCGGAACGACGCGGAGCGCGCCGGACGCTGGCTCGGCGTTCGCCTCCGTCAGCCGGGCCTCAATCGTCACGCGATCGGGGCCCGGGTGGCCGTGGCCACCAGCGACGGCTCACGGCGCCAGCAGGCGCTGCGCGCCGGAACCGGCTACCTCACCGGCAACGCCCCCGAGCTCCACTTCGGGCTCGGGCCCGTGGAAGAGTTCGTGGAGGTCCAGGTCACCTGGCCCGACGGCGAGGTGTCGCGGCACATGTACGGCGCGGACGCGTGGGTGATCATCGAGCGAGAGGGCTGACGGCCCCCCCACCGATCAGAGCGCGGCCTCGATGGCCGCCGTCAACTCCGGGGCAGCGGGGTCGGTGGGCGGCGCGACGCGGCCCAGCACCTCGCCGTCCTTGCCGATGAGGACCTTGCCGAAGTTCCACTGCACGTCACCGGGTCCCTCGGGGCTGGTGGCCTGCTGTGTGAGCCAGGCGTACAGGTCGTGGCGGTCCGGCCCGTTCACGTCGATCTTCCCGAACAGCGGGAAGGTCACGCCGTAGGTGGTGCTGCAGAAGGTCTTGATCTCCTCGGCGGACCCGGGCTCCTGGCCCTTGAACTGGTTGCAGGGGAACCCGACCACCACGAGGCCGCGATCCCGGAACTGCTCCGCGAGGTTCTCGAGCCCCGCGTACTGGGGCGTCAGGCCGCAGCGCGAGGCCACGTTGACGACCAGGACGACCTTGCCGCTGAAGGAGTCGAAGGAGCAGTCGGTGCCGTCGATGGTCGGCGCGCTGAAGTCGTGGAAGGTGGTCATTGGATCGAAGTCGACGTGCGGGGAGGGGCCGCTGCCGCGGCCACGGAGGAGCTTGAAGGCGAGTTTCTGGAGGCGTCCCATCCGCACAGCGTGACGTTCGAGGAGCGGGCACACCAGCGCTCAGCGCGAGGCGAGCCACAGATCCCGGAAGCGCGCCGCGAAGCGCGCGGGGAAGTCCGCGACCTGGTCGGCGCAGTGCGGGGTCACGAGGATTCGCGGATGCCGCCAGAGGGGATTCACTTCTGGCAGCGGCTCTTGCTCGAACACGTCCAGCCACGCGCCGGCGACGTTCTGCTCCAGCGCACCCAGGAGCCCCTCCTCGGAGAGCACCGCCCCCCGCGCGGCGTTGAGCACCAGCGCCCCTTCAGGGAGCAGGGCCAGCTCACCCGCGCCGATCATCCCGGAGGTGGCCGGAGTGAGCGGAACGTGCAGCGAGAGGACGTCCGCCCGGGGGAGCAAGGACCGCAGGGCCTCGGGGCCGTGGACCTCGTCCGCGTCGGGGTGGTGCTGACCGCTGGCGCGGACCGCGACCACCCTCATCCCGAGGGCGCGGGCCCGCCGCGCCACCTCCGCGCCGGTACGCCCGAGCCCCACGAGGACCATCGTGCGGCCCGCGAGGGGCCTGAACCGGGTCGGTGACCAGCGGGCCTGGCGCTGCGCGCGGAGCTGCTCTGGAAGGCCGGTGGCGAGGGCGAGGAGACCCGCGAGGACGCGCTCCGCGAGGAAGGGCGCGAGCACCCCCGCGGAGTCGGTGACCGTGGTCCGGGCGGGCTCCCACGCGGGCAGGTGGTCCTTGCCGGACCCGCCGACGTGGAACCAGCGCACGCTCGGCCAGCCCAGGGCCTCCCCGTGGCTCGGTCCCGAGAAGGTGGCGGTCTTGATCGAGAGCACGACCCTCGGGTCATGCTCCGCGAGGCAGCGCCTGACCTCATCCGGCTCGCGGGCCGCCGCCCACACCAGGCCCTGACATCCACCGAGGACCTCGGCCACCTCCTCCGGGTCGGAGTGCAACAAGAGCGCCGGGAAGGGGCCTTCTCCCTCGAGGCGAGGGGCGGTCTGGCTGACCTCGTGGGAGGTCCCCCTCATCGCGGTGGCCTCGGCGGCATCTCCGGCTCCAGCTCCACGTCCACCCCGTCGGCGATCCGGTTGATGTAGTTGAAGTAGCCAGTGACCTGGATCAGGTCGTGGATGGCCACGTCGTCGAAGCCCGCGCCGCGGAGCCGATCGATGTCCGGCTCCCCCATCGCCCCGGGGGTCAGGGTCAGCTTCTCCGCGTACTCGGCGAGGGCGCGGTCCGCGGCGTCGAGCGCTCCGGCACGCCAATCCGTCGCCACCGCAGCCACGAACCGGGCGCGCTCGTCGGGGCTCCGCTCTGCCCACTCCTGATCGACCTCGACACGGAGGTCCGCCTCATGGCTCAGGGTTCAGTAGTGGCAGTCGTTCGTGCGGCTCACGATGGTCGCCACCATCTCCCGCTGCCGCCGGCTGAGCCCTTCGGGCGCGTACATGATCTTCTGATAGAGCCCGAGTGAAGCGTCGAGGACCGCCGGCGCGAGGCTCTGCGCCCGGACGATCCCGAACACCCGGCCTGCGCGGGCGATGGCGGCCTCGTAGCTCTTCGCGAGGCGGCCGGTGGCCTCGGCGATGGAGATGGTGCGAATCCAGGGCATGTGGGTCTCGTCGCGGGTCGGGGAGGCGGCCGGGCTGGGTCGGGGCAGCCAGCCGGGGGCGGCTACAGCCTACGGTCCCCCCGGCGGGCCAGGTTGTCCACCCAGGCCCCGAGGATCAGGGCCCGGCGCTGCTTGATGAGTCGCAGCTCTTCGAAGGCCGCTGCGCGCTCCTGGTCGCCAAGCCGGACGAGGTACTGGGCGTAGTCGCCGTACCACCGGCTGACCGTCTCCTCGGCGCTTCGGATGAGTCGCAGCGCCGGTCGCGCACCCGTCACCGCGGTGCTCTCCACCAGGAGCCGCGCGAGGAGGCGCCTGCGCAGGCTGGTTCGCCTCGGGCGCCCCCCCATCCCGCGCATCAGCTCCTGGACCGTGGCGACCAGGTCCACGCCCTCGCGGTTGAGCTCGACGGCGAGCGCCGCGAGCTCCGGGTCGCGCGCGCGGCGCGCGATATGGTCGTACACGGCGCGGGCGCCGATCTCACTCAGCAGCGTCCTCCGGAGGTCCCCGAGAAGTGAGCGATAGGGCCCTCGCTGGTCCGCCGGAATCTCCTGGAAGCCGCGCCGCTCCAAGGGATCAGGTGTCGGTCGCCGCTCGGAGCTTGACCAGCGACTCGAGGGTCCGGTCCGGGTCGAACTCGACGCCCTCGGGCGGCCCCTCGACGGGCACCTGGAAGAGCTCCTTGCGGCGCCTCACCTCGAGCGTGCGCTTCGAGACCGTGCCGCCCTCGAGCGTGAGCGTGACGGGCAGCACGAAGGAGTAAGAGGGCGCGACGTCAGGCGTCACGCGCTGCAGCTGGTCCACCCGAACGAGCAGCCGCTCGCGGTCCGCGTCGTATCTCCAGGAGGTCTCCACCAGGGGCCCCGCGGGCCCCCTCAACCAGGTGAGGATGAACGCCTCCCCTTCCTCGGGGAAGGACGCCGCCACCTCCTCGAGCCCAAGGGTGGCGCCGGAGGCCCCAGCGTCGACCACGGCGCGCAACCCCGCGACGAAGGCCGCGCGGCCGAGGCGCTGGCGCAGGAGCAGCCAGCGCGAGGTGGCCCACTCCGCGTCCGGGGACGGGCGGTACCAGCCTGCCGCCTCGAGCTCTGCCGCACCCTCGGCGTCCTGCTCGCGGAACATCGCGAATAGCAGGTCCGCGAGGGTGGGTACCGGCGGGTGAGCGTCACCGGCGCGGGGTTGGACGAGCAGGCCGAACCACGCCCGGGCGCAGGAGCCTGCCAGCGGCTGGCCCGCCAGGGGATCCCGACGCAGGAGCAGCTCCTCCGCGAAGGCGATGAAGGACCGGCGCGCCGCGGCGCCCACACCCTCATCCGCGAGCAGCCCGAGGGCCACATCGCGGGGGTCGATCGAGGCGAGCGGGAGGCCCCTCGGGGCGCTCCACCGGTGGACCTCGCCAGCGGCCGAGACCTCGGCCGAGATCATCGCCAGGCTCGCGGGATCGAGCACGGAGGGGAGCCAGGGGCCCGGCTCCTCGAGCTCGAGCTCCCGAGGCGACAGGCGGCGCCGTTCCCCCGAGGAGCCGCGTGGATCCACCACCTCCACGGCCAGGGAACCGGTCACCGCCCCGGCCCCGTCCACGGCGAGGTCATAGCTGGCCTCCAACGTGGCGACCTCGCCGGAGACCTCTGACCCCGGGTCGACGCGAGACGCGCCGGAAGAGGCAGCGCAGCCCGCGAGGAGGAGGCTGCCCAGGGAGAGGGCGCCCAGCGACATCGCTGCCGCTAGACTCCTCGATTGCGGAACTCTGATTTCGCCTTGGTCTCGCTGCATCGATGGGGCCGGGGGCGTGGAGCTCCCGCCCACAGATCCTAGCGTCGCGCGCCCCATGGACTTCCTCCTCGAATGCATCGGTTTCCCGCCTTCCGTGGCGGCCGAGGAGATCGTCGCCCTCGCCCTGGAGCGAGGCGAGCCCGCACCCTGGCGAGGACGGGCGACCGAACACCGCCTGCTGCGCCTCGGCAGCGGGCTCCAGGTCCGGGCCGACCGGGACCCGGAGCACGGCTACTGGAGCCTGACTCCCTTCTACCAGGTCCCCCACCGCCTGCGGCTCTCGGTCCAGACGGTGATCCGCCCGCAGGACTCCCCCTACGATGCCCTGCTCTCCGGCTGGGCCGCTCCCCCGCCGC
>CAZEFP010000039.1:0-12570 GCA_964511565.1 uncultured Planctomycetaceae bacterium | reverse complement strand
CCCAGGCGCTGCACGATGACAAGGAACATGAACGCAGTTTGTACTTCGACATGGGGCCCGCTTGTCCTCCGTCGTCGTGTTGATCTCAGTGGGATCGTGCTGGACCTGCCAGTCATACGCGTCGACGAGGGAGCCGGGGGTGACGATGGTGATCAGCTCGCTGAAGTGGCTGACGATGAAGGGGATGCTGACTCCTAGCCCCAAGCCGAGCAGACCGCCGCCACAAGCCAGCACGATGATCTCGACCAGGAACTGCAGCACGATGTGACGGCGCTTGGCCCCGAGTGCGCGGCGCACGCCGATCTCACGTGTGCGTTCGGTGACCGTCGCCAGCATCACGTTGGTGATGCCGATCCCCCCCACCAGCAGGGAGATCCCCGCGATGGAGCCCAGGACGATGTTGAAGATGCGCTTGGTCTCCTCGGCTCGGGCCAGCAGCTCGAGGGGGACGATGACCTCGTAGTCCTTCTCGTCGTGCTCGCGCTTCAGCATCGAGCGGCAGGCCGCGGCGATCACGGGGACGTCGATGTCGCGCTCGGCGGCGACGATGATCTCGTGGAGCTGAACCTCCTGGATGTCCATCGAGCCGCTCCGCATCTGGGTCTGGCGCTCCCCGTAGTAGGCCCGCCCCGTGGACAGGGGCAGGAAGACCTCCCCGCCCGCCTCGCTGGAGGGGTCCAAGGTGACGCTCCCCACCGGGAGCCTCGAGTTGAGCACCCCCACCACCTCGAGATAGTGCTCGCCGACCTTGACCCGCTCCCCGAGCGCCGTCGTGAACGGGAACAGGAAGCGCGCGACCTCATATCCGAGGACGCAGACGAGGGAGCGATTGGCCTCGTCCTGCTCCGTCAGGAAGCGGCCCGAGAACAGGTCCCTGCGGGTGACCGACTGGAAGAGGTGCGGCGTGCAGAGGACCCTGGGCCGACAAAGCAGCTGGCCGCTGCGCACCTCCGCGGGCGTCTGGAGCACGGGCACGGACTGGTCGACGCCCGGGAACGTCTCGGAGATGCGCTCGAAGTCGCCGCGGGTCAGCCCGTAGCTGAGCACGCGCATCTCGGCGTCCTCGTCGCCGACCTGGGGCGGCTTGACGCTCCGGAGAATGACGTTTCGGCTCCCGAGTCGACGGATCTGGTCCTGGGCCTCGGCGCTCGCGCCCTCGCCCACCGCGAGCATCGCGATCACGCTGGCCACGCCGAAGAGCACGCCCAGCGTGGTGAGGAAGCTGCGGAGCTTGTGGAGGAGGAGGCTCGAGATGCCGAGGCGCACCGCGCGTGCCAGGGAGCTACTGCGCATCGGGGGCCTCACCGCTGCGGTCCACGCCGCGCTCCACAGACTCGATGTTGCCGTCCTTGAGCCTCAGGATGTTCTCGGCCCGCTGACCCACCTCGGCCTCGTGGGTCACGAGCAGGATGGTCTTCCCTTCCGCGTGCAGCTCATCAAACAGCTCCAGGATCTCGTCGGCGGTCTTGCTGTCGAGGTTGCCCGTCGCCTCGTCCGCGAGGATCAAGGCCGGGTCGTTGATCAGCGAGCGCGCGATCGCGACCCGCTGCTGCTGGCCACCGGAGAGCTGCATCGGTCGGTGATGCAGGCGCTCCCCGAGCCCGACGCGCTTCGCCAGCTCGAGGGCTCGGTCCTCGATGCCCTCCGGGACCTCGTCCTGATACATGACGGGCATGAGGATGTTCTCGAGGACGTCGAGCTGCGGGATCAGGTTGTACGACTGGAAGATGAACCCGAGCTCCGCACCACGGAAGGTGGACAGCTCGTCGTCGTCGAGGTCTGCGACCTCCTGGCCGCGGACCCGGTAGGAGCCGCCTGTGGGACGGTCGACACACCCGAGGATGTTCAGCAGCGTCGACTTGCCGCTGCCGGAGCTCCCCATGATGGCCCAGTACTCGCCCTTCCTGAAGGTGAAGGAGAACCCGTCCAGCGCGTGGACCTCCTCGTCCCCCATCTTGTAGAGGCGGGTGATCTCCGACAGTTCAGCCACCGGCTCGGCAGGGACCGAGGTCTCAGCCGCGGGGGGCTCGGCGCTCTCCGCCGTGGAGCCGCTCAACGGTCCTTGCCCCCGCCACCGCGACCGGAACCGCCGCCGCTGCGCTCGCGCATGCGCTTGGCGAACTCGGCCTTCTGCGCCTCGGTCAGGTTGCCACCAGGCTTACCTCCACGGCCCGCGCCTCCCATGGACGCGCCCGCCGGCATCCCGCCACGGCCGCCTGACGCCGACGCGCCGGGCTTGCCTGCGGGCGCGCCGCCGCCCGCCCCGATCTGTGGTGCCGGCGCGTCGGGCACGGGCGCGGGCTCGAAGTCCGCGGGCGGAGCGAGGAGGACGACGTCGTCCTTGGAGAGGCCAGAGTTGATCGCGACCCACTTGGTGTTGTCCAGCCCGACCTCGACCTCGCAGCGCTCCACGCCGGTCTCGGTCTGCCGGAAGACAATCGTCTTGCCGCCATCGAGGAAGACGCACTGGCGGGGGATGTAGGTGGCGTCCTCCAGATCCTCGACGAGGATGTCGACGCTGCAGGACATGCCGGGCCGCATGTCCCGGATCGGGTTGAGCAGGCTGATATCGGCCTTGTAGAGGCGCTGATTCGGGTTGCTGCGCCAGCTCCCCGAGTCGGCCATGACGGCGACGAAGTCCACCCGGCCCTCGAACGTGCGGTTCGGGAAGGCGTCGACGGTGACGAGGCACGGCAGGCCCGCCTGGATCTTCTTCAGCTTGGTCTCGTGGATGCTGGCCTTGACCGTCATCCCACCCTGGCGCGGGATCGTGCACAGCTCCTGCCGTTCGCGGACCTCGTCGCCCTCCTCGATGGTGTCGCCGGAGCCCCAGCGGCTCTTCTCGCGGGCGTAGACCAGGAGTCCGGGCTCGGGGGCGTAGATCTTCGCCTTACCCACCTGGTCCTTGAGCTCCTGGAGCTGCTCGCGCTCGCGGTTGAGCTTGAAGCTGGCCGACTCCCGCTCGGCAAGGAAGTCCGCGAGCTTCGCGGCGGCCTGCTTCTCGGTCTTGCTGATGTCCCGGCGGCGCGTGTCCACGTCGGACTGGAGCTCGGCGAGCTTGCGACGGTTGCCGAACTTCACGATCAGGTCCAGCTCCCGCTTCGCCTGCCCGAGCTGGACCTCGGCGCGCTGCTTGGCGAACTGCTTCTGCTCGAGCTCGTTCTGCGACTTGAACTCCTCCGCGTGGAGCTTGATCGCCCAGGTGAGCTCCTTCTCCGCCGTGGCGAGCTCCTCTTCCTGGAGGAGGACGGTCTCCTCCGCCTTGGCGAGCTCGTTGTCCCACTCCCCAGGCTCGTTCGCCTCCGGGTTCCCCGTGTACTTGGCGAGGTCCAGCTCGGCGAGCTCCAGCGCGAGCTCGGCGGCCGCGATGTCACTCTCGTTCTGGATGACCTGGATGTCGTACTGCTCCCTGGCCTTGGTGAAGGCCGCCTCGGCGTTCTTCACCTCGATCTCCTGGGCCACCAGCTCATCGGCGAGCTGGGAGACATCGAGCTCCACCACCAGGTCCCCCTCCTCGAGGAAGGTCCCCTCCTCGGCCAGGAAGATGATGGTCGACCGCCCCTCGATCTCGCACTTCAAGCTGACGCTGTCGGACGCCTCGAGGTTGCCGCGAACGACCTCGGAGATGCGCAGGGGACCGGTGCGGACCGGAGCGCCGTCGATCTCGACCTCGGTCTCACCCTCGAAGATGCCGCTCAGGAGCCCCGTCTGCCACGCGGCGGCGGCCAGGGCGATGAGCACGAGGATGATCGAGAGGGCACCGCCTCGACGGGGAGCCGACAGAACGGCGGTCGAACGGAGGAGGTTGGGGGAGGTCATGGGAGTTTCCATCGGTCGCGGGCTCGGGATTCGAGGCCTCACTGGAGGTCGGGAGCGAGGGCGTCGCGCTCCAATGTCCGGGTACGAAGGTCCTCGGAGAGGACGGGGTCCACGAAGACCCCGGACTCGTCCACCCGCAGCAGCTCGAGCTCCAGCCACAGGTTGAGGAGATCGAGCGTGAAGGCGATCCGCGCGGCGGTGGCCGAGTCGCGGCTGGAGCGCAGTGAGCTCTGGGCCTCCAGGAGGTCTCGGGTGATGGCCTCGCCCGCCTCGAGGCTGAGCTCCGCACCGCGAACGCGGCGCTCGGAGAGGATCACCGCTCCCTCCTGGATCTTGAAGCTCTTGTAGCTGTTGCGCGCCCGACGCAGCGCATCGCGGACGGAGACCGTGACGTCGTCCAGCGATCGCTCGTACCGGCGGCGCGTGTCCACGAGCGTGAGCTCCGCGCGGCGCCAGGCGTTGCGCAGCGGCAAGAGGTCGATGGGGAGGTCCACATCCACTCCCGCCGACCAGATCGCGTCGCTGAACGAGTACTGAAGGACCTTCCCCTCGGCGGTGACCTCGCTCAACGAGCCACGAACGCTCAGGCCCGCGCGCAGGGCGTCACGGGCGATGGCCTCCTTGCGCGCCGCGTCCTGGACGCGGTCGAAGGAGGTCATCACGTCGAGGCGATTGGCGAGGGCGAACTCCACCGCGACGTCGTCCCGGAGCTCGTTGAGCACCGGGCTGTCCACCTCGAGGCGGCGGAGGATGCCCTCCTCGAAGAACAGGTCGCACTCCACGGGGAGGCCGAGGAACACCTTGAAGGTGTCGAGCTGGCGCTCGGTGTTCCCCTGGAGCACGACGAGCCGGTTCTGGGAGCCGAGCTCGTCCTGACGGGCCTGGTCCGCCTGGACCTCCGAGAGCTCCCCCGCCTCGGCGAGGCGCTCGTTCCTGACGCGGAGGATCTTCAGGTTCTCGAAGTTGAGCCGCTCGTTGTTCAGCTGGTCCAGGGACTGCTGAACGCGATAGACCCGCTCGCTGACCTGCACCGCGTAGGACCGGCGGAAGCGTTCATAGGCGCGCACCGCGTAGATGAGCGTGCGCTCGGACTGACGGAGCGGCTCGAGGGTCACGAGCTCGCCGGTCCCCTTGAGCAGCGGCTGCGTGATGCTCAGGCCGAGGCTGGTGATGCCGTCCCAGCCGTCCCCGGTGGACACGACCCTGAAGAGGCTCGCCCCCACGTCAGCGAGGATGACCGCGCCGGTCCCGAGCACGCGCGTCACCGAGGCGCTGAAGCCCTTCGAGGCCGTGCCCAGGTTGCCGTTGATCTCGCCGCTCGTTCCGGCGTCAGCCGATGCGTCGTACTGGTAGCCGAAGCGCCACTGTTCGAGGGTGAGGTCGAGGGCAGAGCGGTACAGCGACTCCTGCTCCTGCTGCACCTGCTCGCTGTTCTCGGCCGCGATCGAGAGGGCGCCGACGACGTTGAGGGGCCCCACGCCCTCCACCGCACCGGCGAGGACCTTCTCTCGCATCGTCCAGTCCTCAGGGTCCCGCGGCTCCCGGCCGAAGGCCTCGGTGGGCGACGGGAGGGTGAAGGGCGAGTCCTCGTCGAACAGCTGCTTGCGGCGGGCGTCGATCAGCGCGTAGGCGTCCCTGTCCGCCCGGTCCCGGAGCTCCGGCGGCGTGAAACAGCCCTGGAGGAGCAGCGCGCCGCCGACGGTGGCAAGCGCAACGCGCGCGGTGGAGAGGGGATAGCTCAATGGGAGGGCGTGGCAGATCGAACGGGGCGTCCCCCATGTTCCGTTTCACGCAGGGTTTTCGTGCTGAAAACCCTCACGGATTCCGTGATCGCTCACCCCTTACGCTGAGGCAACGTGGCGCCCCTCAGCGCGGTCCGAAGAACCACGCGCGGACGCGCTCATGGGCCGGAACCCGAGGCCGGTTCCAAAGCTCAAACCGGCGCTCGTACTCCTGCTCGCCGATGGCGCTCGCGACCCTCTGGCCGCTGGTGAATCGCAGGAACGCCAGTTCCCTCGTACCGTCGAGTGTCCCGAACTCGAGCACGTGGGTCCCGTCGGGTCGGGTGGCGCGGAGGGTCGGCCCGTTCGTCTCGGTACCGGGCAGCACCTCCACCTCCAGTTGCGACACCGTCGCAGCGAGAGGGTCGAGCACCTGCGCCGAGGCGTCGGCGCTTCCCGACCGCAGCTGTTCGAGCAACTCCAGCGGCCCCATGAGATGGGCGGGGGCCACGAAGGTCTCGTGGGTCGGGCGGTGCCATCCGTGGCCGAGGACCCGCGCGCGGCCGCCCACGGCATCCCACTCCGCCCGCCAGGTCCTGGCGCCCGACGGCTGGATCTCGCGATAGGTGAGGGTGCGCCGGTCCCCCTTGATCCGCTCGGTGTGGAGCACGCGGAGGCCGCCCTCCTCGAAGAGCACCTCGCGCTCGAGCAGCACGTCACCCCGGCGAGCGACCCGTCGCTGGGCGATGAGCGCGAGCCCGCCGCCGGTCGGCCTGGCTGCCCCGTCGCCTTCGCTCGCTTCCGGCGCCAGGAGGAAGTACTCGCACTCGGTGGTGGTGCTCGAGGCGGCCGCCTCCAGGGCGCGGCTGAACCAGCTGGCTGGCGCCTTGCCGGCCCCACCGAGCGGTGCGCGCTGGACGAACTCAGGGGCAGCCCCTGCGCTACCAGCCGCGACCGTCAGGGACGCGACCAACATCCCGATCCGCGCGCGTACGGCGCGGCCAGGGAGGAGGCTCCGGACCGGAGGGATCAGCGGCGGGCGCATTGGGGGTGCATCGACCGGATCCCCCGAAGCCTTGAGCCACGGGCCCCGCCACCACTCCCCGGGGCGCCCAGGGGCGCCTCGCTCCCCCTCAGGGGCCCGCGACGAGCCGGTACACGGCCGCCTGGGGCCCCTCGAAGATCCGCTCAGCGCCGAGGCGCGCAAGGACCGTATCCGTCCCGCGGGGGCCAACGCCCCGGTCCGTGGTCCGCCTTCGGTCCTGCTCGGTCACGATGACCAGCAGCGTGGTCCCGCGGGCGATCTCCGCCCGCAGGACACGGTCGAAGCGCGGGTTCCACGCGTTCCGGTCCCTGAAGAGGGCATCCCTCAAGGCGCGACGGTCCACCCAGCGGTCGCCCAGGGAGGTCTCCCCGGAGGAGGCCTGGCGCGCCGCGCCGAACCTCGGCTGGCGAGTTCCCGGCGGCGCGGCGTCGTCGACCCAGAGGCTCGCGCCGGACAGGAGCGGCGCGAGGGAAGGACGCTTGCCTGCCCCGGGATTCGCTGCGCCCCCGCGCAAGAGGGCCACCGGACCCGCGGCCTCGGACGCCACCCTACGGGCTTCCCGGTAGGCATCCCCGAGCCCCGCGCAGAGGTCGGGGTCGCGGGAGAGCTCCAGCCCGGCGTCCCCCACCGTGACGGGGACGACCGTGGGTCGCGCGTCGCTCCCCGGGAGACCGGCGAGGCCGTGCGATCCCGTGAGCCCAACCACGGCCAGGAGCGCCCCGGCCCCGATCCCCATCGGCCCGAAGCCGGCGAGCCCCCGCGCGGCGAGCAGCGCCAACGGAAGCAGCGCGAGCCCCTGGAGCGATGGGGCGTCCCAGCCGAGCGGTGCCACCAGGCGAGGGACCAGGAGGGCCACCAGCGCCGCGGAGACGAGCAGGGAGAGCCCGAAGGTCGAGGCTCCCTCCGAGCGATCCCAGCGGCGAGAGCACAGGACCGCGGGGACCAGGAGCACGAGCACCCCGGCGTTCCACGCGGCGGCGGGGGTCCCCGCGCTGGTCACCTGGTCGAAGGAGAAGCCCCCGTGCACTCGCCCGACCCAGAAGGCGGGCAGGCAAGCCCCCATGAGCAGCGGCACCAGGAAGGTCCGGCGAGCGAGGAGAGCGGGCATGGCGAACGCGAGGACGAGCGTCGCTCCGGCCCATGGCTGAGCCAGCGCCGTGGCCCCTGTGAGCGTGGCAGCCAGCCCCGGCCAGGGGCGCGCCCCACGCCGCACGGCGTGCAGCCCTGCGAGGAGCGCCGCCGACCAGTACGCGCGGGCGAGCGCCCCGGCCGGATCGACGTCGAGGCCGAGCTGCGCCGGTGCCCCTTCCCCCGAGCCGACCGCCCGCCACATGGGCTCGAGGCCCGCCGCCCCCAGCCAGAGGGCCGCGGCCAGCAGGTCCCGGCCGCCGGCACTCTCGGCGCGCTGCTCGCGGAAGGCCGCCGCCGAGGCGAGGTACCCCACGAGCGTCAGGACGAGCAGGGACCACCCCATCAGGACGGGGAAGATCTGGAGGACCGAGAGGCCGCTCGGTGCGGCCAGCGCCGCGAGCGCGGTTCCCACCGCGGGCCGGACCTCCAGCGCGCCCCCGAAGAACCAGGGGTTGGGGGGGGCAGCGGTGGTCGTGGCGGATCCGGCCAGGGTCAGGTGCGCGACCGTCGCGGGCTCTGCGAGCCATGTGCCAGCCCCCGATTCGGACGAGAGGAGTGCCCAGCACCCCACCGCCGCGGCTGCCCCGAGGAGGATCGCGGCGACCGCGGCGCGGCCCGGAGGAGCGAGGCCGAGTCGCCGCCGGGAGGCCGCCCCGGCCGCCAGGGCAGAGAGTCCGAACGGAAGGGCCCAGGCCAGAGGGGCCTCCGCTCCCGCGAAGCCGTTCGCGAGAACGAACGCTCCCCCCACCAGGGGCAGCCCGAGGAGCGACGAGAACAGCCAGAGCTTGAGGGGCGACGGCTCCACAGGGGTGAGCAGCAGGAGCGGCCCCACCCCCACCCCGCCCCCGAGCACCAGCAGGATGGCGAGGGCGGAACGCACGGGGCCGCCCGTCCCCGTGAGGATCATGGCACCGAGCACGGCGCAGGCGATGGCCACCGGGACCGTCACCGCCGACGCGCGCAGCGCGTCCTGCCGGGATTCGTGCTCGCTCATCTGCCTGCCTCGCTCATCCGGATCCGCTCACCGGGCCCAGTCCGGCACGGAGTCCGTGACGCCCAGGAGCCCCTTGGACCATAGCTGGAACACGAGCGTGATGATGGCGGCCATCAGCACGTTCATCCAGATCCCGGCGCGGGCCATGCGGGTCATGGGGACGCGGTGGGTGGCGAAGACGACCGCGTTGGGGGGCGTCGCCACGGGCATCATGAACGCGGCCGACGCGGCGAGGGTCGCGGGGAGCATGATCACCATGGGATTCAGCCCCGCGGTGCTCGCGGCGGAGGCCATCACGGGCAAGAGCACCGCGGTCGTGGCGGTGTTCGAGGTGACCTCGGTCAACGCCGCGACGAGCACGCAGACCGCGGCAACGACGACCCAGCTGGATTGCCCCTCGAGGGCAGGGGCCAGCGCACCCCCGAGGACCGCGTCCAACCCGCTGATCTTGAATGCGTGGGCGAGGCAGAAGCCGCCCCCGAGCAGCAGCAGCACGTCCCAGGGGAGCCGCGACGCGGTCCGCCAGTCCATGAGGAAGCGCCGGTCCCCCGCCTCGGCGTCCCCGGCGCCCTCGGCGCCGGTCGGCCGCCACCCGGAGGGGATCACGAAGATCAGGATCCCCAGGAGCGTCGCCACGGTGGCGTCACTGATGTCGTTCTTGTGCTTCGCGTACCAGGCGGGGTCCGAGGCCTCGGGTCCCATGAAGAGCCGCGACCAGCCGGGGACCTCCAGTGCCCCCACACGCAGGTCCGCGCGGAAGACCCAGAGCGCCGCGGTGGCGCCGAACAGCAGGGCCATGCGCCATTGGGGAATCGTCATGGGGCCCATGCGGCGGCGCTCCTCCGCCACCGCCTCCCGTCCGGCCCCCGGGACGTCGGAGATCGGATAGATCACCCGCGTGAGCAGCAGCCACGCCAGCGGGACGAAGACCAGGGTGAGCGGCGCGAAGGCGATGAACCACTCTCCGAACGTCAGCTTCGGGCCCTCCGGGAAGAGCGTGCCGAACTGTCCGAGGAACTCCTGGTTGGGGGCGGTCCCCACCGGCGTCGCCATCCCACCGACCGAGGCCGAGTAGGCCACGCCGAGCAGCAGGCACCAACCGAACCGGCCGCCGTCCGAGGGGCGGCCCGCGAGGTCGTCGTCCTCCTCCACCCGGCCCAGGACCGCCGTCACGATGGGCAGCATCATGAGCGTGGTGGCCGTGTTGTTGATCCACATGGAGAGGAACGCCGCGGCGGCCATGAACCCCAGCACGAGGCGGCGGCGCGACGAACCCACGGCCTGGATCACCGCCAGGGCCAGGCGACGGTGGACGTTCCACCGCTCGAGGCCGAGGGCGATGATGAACGCGCCAAGGAAGAGCAGCACGAGGTCCCGCAGGTAGATCGGCGCCACCTCCCGGGCATCGAGCACGCCGAGGAGCGGGAACAGGGCGGCGGGGATCAGGGAGGTGGCGCCGACCGGGATCGCCACGCTCAGCCAGAGCGACGCGGTCAGCGCCGTCACGGCGGCGACCTTTCGCTGCATCGGGTCCAGGGGGATTCCGGGGAGCAGCAGCAAGCCGAGGAAGAGCGCGGCCCCGAGCCCGAGCCCGATGCGCCGTGAAGTGGGCCCGCTTCGCTCCTCGCCTGCGACGCTCATCGGTCGCCGGCCCCGCGGAGCTCGTCGGTGACCCAGGCGCCGTACTCACGGGCAACCACGTGCGGGGAGAGGACCGAGACGGCGGGGGTCTCATAGGGGTGCAGCTCCACGACTCGCTCGACGAGTTCATCCGCAAGGTCGCGGCGGCTCTTCATGAACGCCAGCACCTCCGGCTCGTCCTGGACCTCCCCTTCCCACCGGTACAGGCTCCGCGCCCCTGGCAGGATGTTCACGCAGGCCACCAGGCCTTCCGCGAGCAGCTGCCGCGCCAGGGCTGCCGCGGCCTCCTCCCCCGGGAAGGTGGCCAGGGCCAGCACGATCTCTCGATCCTTGTTCACCATTGTGAGCGTCCTCCGAGGAGATCCTATGATCCACGGGCAGCCCGGTCAGCGACTGGCCGGGCTGGGTTCCAAATGACCTCCTGATCTCTCCTGAGAGTGTCCACGAAGTGAATCTCCTCGAACGCGCCGTCCTCTCCGCCCTCCCCGCCATCCCGCGGCCGCTGATGCGGCAGCTCTCGGCCCGATACATCGCCGGAGAGACGCTGGAGGAAGCCCTCGGCAAGCTGCGCGGGCTGCAGACCCGCGGCTTCCTCGGCGTCCTGGACATCCTCGGGGAGGACGTGGCGGACGAGGCAGAGGCGCGAGACGTGCTCCGCACGTATCAGGAGGCTGCGACCGCCGCGTCCGAGGCCGGGCTCGACAGCTACGTCTCGATCAAGCCGACGCACTTCGGCCTGCGGATCTCCAGGGACCTCTGCGAAGAGCTGTACTCCGACCTCCTCGCGCACTGCGCCAAGATCGGAGTGTTCGCGAGGGTCGAGATGGAGGACCACTCCACCACCGATGACACCCTGGAGATCTTCCGCTCCCTCCGCGCGCGCTTCGACAACGTGGGGATCGTCCTTCAGTCCCGCCTCTTCCGGACCCCTGATGACGTCGCGGCCCTGCCGGAGAGCTGCGACGTCCGCATGGTGAAGGGGATCTACCTCGAGCCCGCGGAGATCGCCCACACCCGGCCGGAGCCGATCCGGCAGGCGTTCGTGGACCTCACGGACACGCTCCTCCAGGCCGGGCACACCGTCGCCGTGGCGACCCACGACGCAGCCATGGCCGACGCCGTGCTCGAGCGGCAAGCGGCCGCCAAGGTCGCCGAGGAACGCACCTACTTCGAGGTGCTCCTGGGCGTGCAGGAGCGGCTCTGGGAGGACTGGAAGGACCGCGGCAAGACGGTCCGCGCCTATGTCCCCTACGGGCCGGAATGGCGCGCCTACAGCCAGCGGCGCCTCCGCAAGAACCCCGAGATCCTCCGGCACCTGATCAAGGCCACGCTCAGGCTCTCCTGAGCTGAAGCCCGCACCTCACTTCCCGAGGGCGAGGCGGCGCGCGAGGACCTCGCTGAGGGCGTCCTTGGCCAGGATCTTGTCCATCGTGCCCCGGTAGTCGTAGGGCACCCGGTGCCACGTGAGCGAGTCCTCGGTCAGCACGGCGTAGCAGGCACGGTTGTCCCCGTCCCGCGGCTGGCCGACCGACCCGACGTTGACGATTCGCTTCTCCCCCGGGGGGAGCTCGATCGTGAGCTCTCCAGCACCCTCGAGTCCTTGGAAGCGGAGGTCCTCCGTGTGGACGCCCGGGTGGTGGGTGTGGCCGCAGAGGGTCACCCCCTCGAACGACTCGAAGATCCCCCGCAGCTTGCTGGGGTTCAGGAATCCGTCCGTCGAGAGGACGTACTCGCGCACGGGGTCTCGGGTCGAGCCATGAACGAAGTGGAAGCGTCCGATCCGGTGCTCGAGCGGGAGCTCCCGAAGCCACCGCCAGCGGCTCTTGGTCTCCGAGGAGCTCCACCAGCGCGGGCGGAGCTGCGCCCGCGTCCAGTCGATCGCTGTACGCGCGTGCGGGTTGAAGTCCTCTGCCCCATGGAAGAGCGCCTCGTCGTGGTTCCCCATGACGGTGAAGTCCGCGTGCCCGCGGATCAGGTCGGCGCAGTGGGCTGGATCGGGGCCGTAGCCCACGACGTCCCCGAGGCAGCACATGGCCTCGACCCCGAGGGAGCGCATGTGCGCGAACACCGCGTCCACAGCCTCCATGTTGGAGTGCAGGTCGGAGACGATCGCCAGCTTCAAGGTGCCCCCAGTCTACGCTCCGCGCTTTCGCCTTTCTGCCTCGGCCGCCGAGCGCGGCTCGGACCGGCGATCCTTGGTCGTGGCGAGCTGCTCGACG
>CAZEFP010000038.1:9069-12909 GCA_964511565.1 uncultured Planctomycetaceae bacterium | reverse complement strand
CCCGACCCCGACGACCCCGCGACCGAGGGGTGCCTACTTAGGCTGCTGAAGGGCGCCAGGCCGCGACCCTACCGGCGGCGCGGTGGGCTATGGGTCGTGGAGACGGGCCCGGGGTGTGCGCTGGATCCTGACAGATTCCAGCCAAGCACCCTCGGCCGCGCCTGCATCGCCGCCGCTGAGGCCCTGGGGCGGTGGCCTGGAGGTGAGGGATGACCGTGCGTAACTGCTGGACGTGCGCGCACGACGAGACGCGGCGCACGGCTGGCGGAATGGATTTCCACGTGTGCCGCGTGCCTGCTCGGCGCGAGTTGGCGGATTGGATCGAGCAGCATGTAGCGCCGCCCTCGCCTGACGTGCCCCCGTCCATGCCGCCGCGAGACGCGCCGCCGTGCCCCGCGTGGGCGGCGCGTGGGGGTGAGGAGTGAGGCTGACCCCGGACCGCGTGCGCCGCAAGCTGCTGCTGGCCGTCGGGAAGCGGGTGTCCTGGTCCATCGTACTGGCCGGGCCTCCCCTCGCCGGCTGGGCGCCCCTCCGCCGCAACACCGGGGAGCGCATCTGGCTCCGGGTGTCCGGCGGCCGCCCCGTCCTCCGCTACACCGAACCCCGCGTCTATCGCGACGCCAAGAACGCCCTGACTCCCAACGAGGCCTTGGCCTTGAAGTGTGAGTTCTACTACCAGGAGAAGACCCATGAGTGACACCCCGAAGGCCAAGAAGTACCGCGTGGAGCTGTCCAACGACCACGAGGTGGAGATGAAGATGGCGGCGGTTGCCGCCGGCCTCTCCGTCCCGGACTACATGGAGCAGGTGGTGAGGCCCGTGGTCCAGGAGGACCTGTCCCGCCGCCTCCGCGCCGGCGCCCTGGCCGCCCTCTTGCCCGTTCAGTAGGTCCCCCCATGGATGCCAACACCGCACGGGTATGGCCCACGCCACCCGAAGGCCACACCTACGTCCGCCAGTCCCTTCGGGGCGGGGACTACATCTCCACCGGCTACTTCCCCCAGCGGATGGTGGACCGGCACGGCCGGGGGAGGACCGTCCACAACTGCGCCTCCGTGACCTCCCTGTTCTTTGACTGTGACCTCCTCGGCCTCTACGACGCGGCGCGCCAGGCGCGGGGCCACGTCCTCGAGGCGCGGGCGGCGGAGCGCAAGGCCAAGCTCTACAAGGAGGCGCCGGACGTGGTGGAGGGCTTGCGGGCGCTCCTCCTCGATGAGGTGGTGTCCTGTGTGGAGCGGGCGGTTGGCCTTCCCCCCACCCTCCTCCTGGACTCCGGCTGGGGGTTCCACGTCCACTACGCGGTGGACCCGGAGATGGGCGGGGAGCTGGTGGCGCTGCAGCAGATTGCGGCCGCCATCATCGATGAGTCCAACCGCCTGGCGTATGAGGTGGGGCACACCTTCCAGCCCCGCCTGGAGCTCCCCAGCGCCTTCGACGCCACCCACGACGTGGGCGCACGCTTGGCCCGCGAGCCGGGAAGCACCAACACCAAGGCGCCGGGGAACCCTCGGCCCGTGCGGGTCATCACCTCCGCGCCCACGGTCCTCGGCCGGGAGAAGCTGGCGGAGCTCCGGGACGCCTACCTCCGCCCCGGTGTCCTCCCCGATGCCCGCGATGAGCCCGGCCCGGTGCCGAAGGTCAAGCGCCCGAAGCAGGCCACCCAGGTGGACGTGGACTTCCGCTCCATGCGCCTGGCCGATGGCCGGACGTGGCAGACCATCGTAGACGCCCTGTCCCCCGGGGAGCGGGCCAAGGTCATCTGCCCCTTCGGCGGTTCGACCGTGGGGTCCGGCTTCTTCTTCATCGAACCCGATGGCCGAGGGCGCTACCACAGCGGCCCGCAGTCCTGCACCTACTGGAACAGCTACCGGGGCGGAGGCACCACCGGCCTCGCGGAGCTGGTGCGGGGAACCAGCCGAGACGGGAGCCCGGCCGGCCCGCTGAACACGGTCACGAACCTCTACAAGATGCTGTCCGAGGACTCGAACTTTGACCTGTGGTTCGATGCCTTCCGGGGCCTGGAGATGGACGGGGAAGAACCCCTCCAGGACGTGGCGTGGGTCAAGGTCCTGCAGCACATGGATGCCGGCTACGGCTGGTTGTGGCGTCCGGGGCGGGAGCTCATCTGGTCCACCCTGGAGCAGGTCTGCAAGGAGCGCACGGTCAACCCGCTGCAGGACTACCTGGCCACCTTGAAGTGGGACGGGGTGCCCCGGTGTCACCGGTGGATTGCGGACGTGTGCGGCGTCGAAGACCGGGACGTGTACCGCGCCTACTCTCTGCGCTGGTGCATCGGCCTGGCGGCCCGCGCCCTGGACCCCGGCTGCAAGCTGGACACGTGCCTGGTGTTGACCGGCCCGCAGGGCTTCGGGAAGTCGTCGTTGTTCCGGGAGTGGGCCAGCGTCCCGGACGTGGGCGAGCTGTTCTCGGACACCCGCTTCAACATGAAGGACAAGGACGCCTACCTCCAGCTCTACATGGCCTGGATTTACGAAGACGCGGAGATGAGCGGCCACAGCTCCGCCGACAAGGAGGTCCGCAAGGGCTTCCTGTCCTCCCAGGTTGACCGCATCCGGCCGCCCTTCGGCCGCAAGGTCCGCACCTTCAAGCGCCACACGGTCATCGTGGCCACGTCCAACGAGCGGAACATTCTGCGAGACTCCACCGGGGACCGCCGCTACTGGGTGGTCCAGGTGCCGAAGACCGGCCAGGCGGACCTGGAGTGGTTGCGGCGCCACAAGGGCCAGTTGTTTGCCGAGGCCGTCCACCGGTTCAAGGCCGGGGAGCCGTGGTGGCTCACCCGCGAAGAAGAAGCCCTCCGCAGCAAGAACAACGAAGCCTTCCGGTACGTGGACTGGTACACCGAGTGTGCCGGCATCGTCTACCGGGCGAACCAGGGCGGACCCCGAAACCGGTTCACCGTCTCCCAGTTTGCCCGCGCCATCGATGACCACATCAACCCGCAGGCGCGTGGCCTGTCCCTTTCCGCCGCCCTTCTGCGGGTCGGCTTCGAGCGTACCCGTAGCAACGGGACCACCTGGTACGAGAAGATGGGAGCTTGTACCGGGAACAACAACGGACTGAACGCTATCCGCGAGCTGTCCACCAACAACAACCCACACGTGTACGAGGCGTACACCCCAGGAGACTGACATGGAAGACACCCCCCACATGGGCGCCATCACCTTCGGAGGCACCACCTCCCCGGTGGCGCTGTTCAAGGCGCTGGCCGCCGCCCAGGCCGAGATGCTCCCCGCCGTCAAGGACGGCGCCAACCCCCACTTCCGCAGCCGGTACGCCACCCTGGCGGCCGTGCTCCAGGCCATCCTCCCGGCCCTCAACTCCAACGGCCTGGCCCTGTCCCAGCATCCGGGCATGGACGGCGCCACGGTCACGGTCACCACCCTCATCACCCACGAGTCCGGCCAGTGGATGACCTCCACGGTGTCCGCCCCCCTCGGGGGCCGCAAGGACGCCCAGGCCGTGGGCTCCGCCATCACGTACCTGCGCCGCTACGCCGCCCAGTCCATCGCCGGCCTCCCCGTCGAGGATGACGACGGCAACAGCGCCAGCGCCCCGCGCCAGTCCCGCCGGGACCCCGTTGTCCCACAGCGTCCCACGATTGTCCCACAGAAGGCGTCCCTGGAGCTGGTTACGGTGGTCGGTCGCCTGGAGGCCCTGGACCTCACCGTTGGGGACCTGGACACCTGGTGTCAGGCCATGGGCAAGCCGGTGCCGGCCGACATGGACGGGTCCACCCTCGCCACCCTGGTCCACTGGCTCGAAGGGCCGGGCGCCGCCAAGGTCCGCCAGTGGTTCCAGGACCGGGCGGATGGGGGTG
>CAZEFP010000038.1:7151-8969 GCA_964511565.1 uncultured Planctomycetaceae bacterium | reverse complement strand
ACCTCCGGGATGGTCCTCTACCGCCTGGCCGAGGACCCCCGGACGGGGTGGGGGCGCGTCATCCGCTCCCGCAAGGATGCCAACCTGGTCGAGCTCCGCGCGGAGCTCACCGGGGGGGACGTGCGGAACGGTCTGAACCCCAACACCTTCGAGGTGGTCCTGGAGTGTACCCAGGCCGGCCCGCCCTCCACGGCCGTCGTGAAGACCACGGAGGTTGTGGGCCGCCTCATGGAGGCGTGCGACACCCGTGGCATCCGCTGGCACGCCTACTACCGGCGGGAAGTCCTGCAGGCGCTGGACTGCGCCAAGAAGGGCAACAAGGACGCCCTGGTCCGCGCTGCCCTCATCGAGCTGCATGGTGGCACCCGTCAGGTGGCCATCGGTACGAAGAAGAACCCCGGCCCCCTCTACGGGGTCTCCTCCCATGCGTGGCAAGCCCTTGGGGTTGTTGCCGCGCACCTCCTTCCATTCTGAACAACACCAGGAGAACATCATGCCCGCCACCATCATCATCACCGGCCGCCTGTTCCGGGACCCCGAGATGAAGACCACCAGCTCCGGGAAGGAGATGGCCAAGCTGGTCATCCCCGTGGATTCCGGCTTCGGGGACAAGAAGACCACCACCTGGTGGACCGTGACCGTGTGGGGCCGCCGCGCCTCCGTCGCCGGCCAGTACCTCTCCAAGGGGTCCTGGGTGACCGTGACCGGCCGCCCCCAGGTCCGCCAGTTCGAGAAGCGCGACGGGTCCAGGGGCTTCAACCCCGAGGTGGACGCCGACACCTGGGACTTCGTGGGGCCGAAGCAGTCCGGCCGCGCCCCCACGTACCCGGATGACTCGGCCGTGAACCGGCGCCCGGATGCGCCCCGCTACGACCAGGGCGCCGCCACTCAGGGGATGGAGGACTCGGACCTCCCCTTCTGATTCAGCGCCTCCACCACCAGCGCCTCTACTGCATCACAGTCGGGGCGCTGGGCGGCGGACTGGCCGAAGGCCCAACACGCCATCAAGGCACACTGTGCGCTCATCGGGTCCCCGCCCAGCTTGGAGATGCAGGCGGGCGGGACCTCCGCGAGACTGGCGCGGACCTCCGCATCGATGACCACGGGCCGGCCGGCCGCCTCGACAAGGGCGCGCTGGCCGTCTTGAATCTCCCCGATGAGCTCCGTTTGGGCCTCGATGACCTCCCCGGTCCGGTCCCGGCCGATGGCGCAACCGGCGGCGCCGCCCCCCACGAAGAGGAGCACGCCCGCTGTGATGAGGACCCCGACCACTACAGCGGGTCCAGTTGGAAGTGCGGGCCATCCGGGAAGCTGCGCCACGTTCCACCCCAGGTCAGTTTGAACTCTCCGCTGGTCCGGCCGTCGAGGACCAGCATGGCCCACGTGTCCAGAATGTGGTCCGCCAACGGGTTGAAGTCGTCCCAGTCCCAACTGATGGTCCCATTGACCCACGGGGCAATGTCTACGGCCATGCTGGGGAAGGTGTTGTGCTTCGAGTTGGGGTAGCGCAACTGCGACTTCCCCGCCGCCTGGAGCTCGTTCTGGCGCTCCTCCCCTCGGTGGCCCTCGAGGACCGTGAAGTCCATGGGGCAATCCGGGGACCACAGGGCCTCCCGCATGAGGAGCTGTAGGTCTTGGTGACAGCTCTGGAGCCGTTGCCGGCTACGCTGGCCGAACACGTACCCCATCAGTACTTCCCGCCCTTCTTCTTCCCCGCCTTGGACAGGGCGATGGCCACGGCCTGGCGCTGCGGCTTCCCGGCCTTCATCTCCTTCTTGATGTTCTCGGAGATGGTCTTCTTGCTGCTTCCCTTCTTCA
>CAZEFP010000038.1:5619-7051 GCA_964511565.1 uncultured Planctomycetaceae bacterium | reverse complement strand
ACGGGCTTCTTGGACCACAGCTTGCAGCTATGGTAGCGCGCCTTGTTGGGCGGCCCGGGGTCGTCGCACCCGTGACGGGTGCGGAAGTTCTTGCGGGCCTTGGGGTCATCCCGGCGGATTTCCATGTCCGGGTCCCCGAAGCGCACGGTGTACGGCTTCCCCTTGTAGGTGCCCGTCGCCACGAACTTCTTGCGCCCGTGGCCCGGCTCGCCCTTCTTGATGCGGCGGACCGGCATCAGTGGACCTGGTGGGGACAGTTGATGCGCTCGGCCACGCGGTCCAGCCCCTCCAGAATCTTGGTGTGTTCCTCGCTGTGCATCTTCATCATGCCGTCCACCTGGTCCAGGTGCCGGTTGATGCCGCTCTGCATCATGGGCGCGAACACGTCCTTCAACAGCTTGTAGACGGCCATTCCGATGAGGAGGCACACCACCAGCGCGGAGGCCGGGCCGGTGACCTGGGGGATGAGCGCTTCGGGGGTCACGGGGCCTCCGCTGCCTTCTTCAAAGCGTCGAGGACCGCCCGCGCGATGATGCGGGAGTCGGCGGCCGAGGGGCTGTAGTCGTTGTCCGGGTCGTAGGCCGCGAGCCACGGCCCCGCCTGGTCCAGCGGGATGCAGACCGGGATGGAGAAGACCCCGTTCTCCCAGGGCGTTCCGTCGGTATCGGTGCTGCCGATGGAGGCCGCTACCTGAACCGCAGGGAAGTCAATGTGAAGAGACGGCATGAGGCACCTACACGGGCATGGTGAACTTGATGACGCGATACCACGCCTTGAACTTCACGTCATCGCCGGCGCCGATGGTGGCGGACCCATTGGTGCCCACGCCCACCATCAGCTTCATCCCGATGGTGCCGTTGTCGTAGGTCATCCCGGCGTTCCGGGTTCCGCCCGTGATGGCGGTGCCGGTGTTGTCCAGGTTGACGTAGGCGCCGCCCTG
Source organism: uncultured Planctomycetaceae bacterium (assembly GCA_964511565.1). GTDB lineage: Bacteria > Planctomycetota > UBA1135 > UBA1135 > Saltatorellus. The sequence goes on along the minus strand of CAZEFP010000038.1, from coordinate 6,111 downwards.
CCCCCGGACCCCGCTGTGCAGGAGGTTGCAAGTGCTGTGGTCGTTGCTGGCGCTTGCGTTGCTTGCGTACCCGTTGAACGTGAAGATACCGTATTGGATATTTCCGGTTGCATTGTACCGGATGAGGCCACCCATGGCGTCATTGGTGAAGCAATCCAGGCCGGTCCCGTCCACGGAGCTGGCCACCACCACCTCCGAGGCGAACCGGTTGTCCGGGGTCTGGAACTGAACCACGGTCTGGAGGAGGAACGTGTCCCCCGACTGGACCTGGACCTCCCCGCCCGTGGCGTCCTCGGCGGACAGGTCCTTCACCCAACGCGGCGCCCGCTGGTTGTTCCCGCTTCCCCAGGCGTAGTCCGTGGACCCCACCGCCAGGGCGTTGAACACCACCTGGTTCACCCCGCCCGCACTGGAGCTGGTGTCCACCAGGCTATCCGGGTCCGTCAGGGTGAAGCCGTCGGTGATATCGATGGCGGTGAAGCCGAGGGCGGA
>CAZEFP010000038.1:0-5519 GCA_964511565.1 uncultured Planctomycetaceae bacterium | reverse complement strand
CGGGTGGGCATGGTGGGGTCCTCCTCATGCGCGGACGGCTCGCCGCTACTCTATCGCGGTTTGCTCCCGAATGTCCCGAACTTGCGCGGCCTGGCGCTCCAGGGCCTGCTCCACATCGCCCGGCCCGCGTCCCATGAACGTCTCCAGGGCGGCGCCTCGGAGCGTGGTGGGGAGGGCGCCTTCCGTGTAGACGCGGCGGGGCGTCTCGGGGCGCTCCCGCTCGGACAAGACAGCGTAGAAGGGGAGCACGCGGTCCAGGTCCGCCACGTCCAACGCCCTGGCCTGACGGATGAAGGCCAGGGCCTTGTCCGTCGGCTTGGCCGCGAAGTAGACGGGCTCCCCGTCAATCACGTCGTAGAGGTAGTGGGGGACGCCCTCGGGGGGCTGGCGGCGCCAGGCGCCGGGGATGGTCCGGCTGGCGAACTCCTCCGGGGGGTTGACCTGTTCGACGGGGAGGTAGGTCTCGAAGGCGTTCCACAGCCCGTTCTTGTGCTCGGGGTCCCGGTTGTTGGCGATGAGCATCATGGCCCAGAAGACCTTCTCATCGCTCAACGGCTCGGCTTCGGGTACGTCGGTGGGCTGGTACTCCTGGCCTCCCTTGAAGCGCTCCCAGGCATCGAAGACGGCCGGGGTGATGACCTCCCCGCCGAACTGGATGGCATCGGCCACCGCCATGCGGTCCCCGGGCAGCTCCGCCCGCGTGGCCTGCAGCTCCTTCGTGGCGAACTTGATGTCCGACATGATGTTCCCCACAGACCGCAGGCTCCCCACGAAGGCCTCCACGGGCAGGAAGGCCGGGTTCTCGGGGAGGAAGTAGGTGTCCTCCTTGCGTTCCCCGGGGAACATTCCCAGGGTCTTCAAGGCCTTGTCCCCGTGAATGTTGTACGGGTCCTGGGCCTCGGCCTTGGCGCGCATGGCCCGGAGGATGGGGCCGGCCCGCTTCGGGTTCTCCGCAATCGCGGTCATGCCCTCGATGCCCAGCCGGTACAGGAAGGCCGACTCCGCGAACATGCTTCCCAAGCGCGCCCGCACCGCGTCCGGCACCTCGGTGAGATCGAGCTGGGAACGGCGGGCAAGCTCGGCCGCATCCTGGGGTGCGTCGCCCCGGGCCAGGGCCATCTCAAAGACGGACCGCCGGAAGTTCAACTCCAAGGCCTCCGCCGTCCGCAGGAAGAAGCCCCGGGAGAAGGGGTCCAGCTCATCCAAGGCCGCCGACATGTCCACGCCGCCGACCCCCCGCGCCCTCCGCTGGACCGCGCGCTGCAGGTCCCGCGCCAGGCTTCCCACCCGCTCGGACTCCAGGGTGGACACACCCAGGGCGTAGTCGTCGGCCAGGTCTTCCAGCATCTTCGGGCTGTAGTACACCCCGGCCGGGTCCGTGATGCCGCCCCCGAGGAGGCGCCGGCGGGTGACTGCGGACAGGGCCTTCTGGCCGGCGCGGTCGAAGGCGCCCAGGGTGTTGCGGGCGCCGATGGTCACAAGGGGAACGATGCCCAGCTTCAACAGGCGCCCCGCCTGGGCCGGGATGTTGGGCAGGATGTAGCCGTAGTACAGACGCTCCGTGACGTTGCGGCGGAGCCGAACCACAGAACTGAACCACTCCTCCGCCATCTTCCCCACATCGTCCCGAACCGTCAGGGGCACGGAGTCCAGGACCTGGGCCAGCTCTGACCCGGCCTCGGCCAGCTTCTCCTCCGCCAGGCCGGCGTCCGTGTCATACACCTGCATCCGGTTTCCAAGACGCCGGGCGCCCTTCTCGGACAAGCGGGAAGGCAGCGGGGCGCCCAAACCCGGCGTCGGGAGCGCTCGGCGCGCCCGCTCGAAGAGGGTGTCCGTGTGGAGCTTAGACAGGTCCGTCCCCAGGATGAAGTCATCCACGGCCGTCTGAACGGCGCCCGTGATGGTCTTCCGGGCGGCAATGTTCTTCTTGATGCCGTTGTCCAGGATGACCCGCAGGAGGCCGTTCTGGAAGTCGGGGGTGATGATGCCCCCGAGGCCCAGGCCCTCCGCAATGTCTCCCAACTGCGGCGTGACCCCCTTTAGGGGCTGGTCCACGCCAGAATAGAGGCGGTCCACGGCGCGGGCGGACTCAACGGACGGGAAGTTCCAGAACTCCCCGTTCTCCTTCATGGGGAGCGTGCCATCCGCGCGCACCCTCTCCAGAAGCTTCTTCTTGGCCGAGTCCCCATAGAGGGCGGACCACAGCGCCTCCCAGGCCTGGGTGGGCGTCTCGCCGGCGGCCGTCAGCTCCTCCACCAGGACCTCCTCCAAGGCCTTGTTGAAGTCCCCGTGGAGTTCGATGCGCGCGTCCAGCTTCTTCTCCAGGGTCCGCAGGGCCTGCTTTGCAGCCACCTGAATCTCCCGCGCGATGTTGGCCGCTGCGGCCGTCTCGGTCTGCAGGCTCCCGCGCCGCGCCAACACCCGCCGCATCCGGGGGCTGTCAAGGATGCGGGACCGCAACGGGTTCCCAAGCCCCTGCTCCACACTGTTGAAGTAGAGCTGGGCGCGGGTGGTGTCCCGGGTGAGTCGGGCGCCCTTGGCCAGCTTCGGGGCCACGCTTACGTCGTAGGTATCGATGACCGCGCGCCGAAGGTCGGCGGGCACATCGTCCCAGTTCTTGAACCGGCGGAGTTCCTGGTACAGCGGGGTATCCCCAATCTGGACCTCCGCCGGCTTGCGCTGGTCGAGACGGCGCGCGAAGTCGAGGGGGTCCGCCTCGCCTACTTCCCGCGCGGCCGCTCTGGCCGCCTGCTCCACCTGGCGCCGAAGAGGCTTCGGGAGGGCGCTGTAGCCCCGCCCGGGGACCGCCCGGAGGTCCTGGGCCGCCCGCTCCACCCGTGCCCGTGCCGGTCCTTCGGCCATCCTCCCGGCCAGCGTAGACAGCTCCGTGGCCATCTCCGAGGTGTCCCGGACGAAGAGGCTGGCGCGGTGTTGCTGCAGCGCCTTCCGGGCCGCGGGGAGCTGGCGCCGGGGGACGGCTACCGTGTCCGTGAGGAGCACGAAGTCCCCCGGGAGGTTGCGGTAGACCATCTTGGTGACCCGGGCCACGTCGTCTTCCGGGAGCACCCGCCGCAACACGTCCCCCACCTCGGTAAGGGTCTCGGGCGCACCCTTCCCCCGCAGCAGGTCCTGGGCCGCCTTTGCCTCTTCGGGCAAGCGCTTCCCCACCACCTTGTCCACGGCCTTCTGGGAGACCTTGCGGAGCAGCGGGGGGTCGTAGTCGGCGGCCGCGTCTGCAAGCTCTGTATGCTTATTCACGGCCTGGGCGGCCGTCTGACGGAGCCGGGCCACCTGTTCCGCAGGCTCCCCCGCCGCCTCGGCAACCCGCACCGCCTGGGTAGCAGCCGTGGCCGCCTTCTCCGCGTTGCGGATGGCGCGGCCGCTCCGAAGCAGCTTCAAGACGCGGGCGCCTCCGCCCACCATGTACCCGGGGACACCAAGCAACAGTTCCGGGCCAGGGATGAGCACTTCGGGAAGCATCCCCGCCAGGTAGGCGTCGTCTTCGTCGCCGGTGGTGGCCGCGTAGAAGTCCCGCGTGGCCGGGGTGTCGTGGTACTCATCCATGAAGGTGCGGCCCTTGGCCACGTTCTGGGTAATGCGCCGGGCCTCCGCTCTGATGAATCCGCCGGGGTCATCGGTGAAGCTGGGGAACTGCACGTCCTCCACCCGCCGCCGGCCCTCGGGGTCGAAGGCGGTGACCTTGCGGGTCTGGGACTCGGTGGCCACGCCCGGGAGGGGGATGGCAAACTCCGGGACCGCGCGCACCAGGTTCCGCAGGGTGGTCACCGTCTCGGGGTCCGCCCCGGTCTGCTTCCCGTAGTAGTCCACGGCCTCCGCCAGGCCGCCCCGCATGGAGATGACCTCGGGGAGCCCCAGCGCCCGCCGGGCCTTGGCCACCTCGAAGCCCCAGTCCGTGGGGTCAATCGGGAACCCGTTCTCATCCACTTCGTAGCCGAGGCCCCGGAAGTACCCGTCCGCCGCTGCAGCGCTCCCCCAAGACAGGACGGACCGCAAGAAGGCGCCCAGCTCCGTCTCCACGATGCCCTTCCCTTGCTCCGCTTCCGTCAGGACCCCGGAGATAGGCGAGCCCACGTAGCGCTTGAAGAAGGGCACCGGCTCCCCGGCCGCCAGGGCTTCATCAATCTCCCGCTGCTCCTTGGCCAGCTCCGCCTGGCGCTCCCGGAGGCCGGCTTCCCCGCGCTCCGTCTGCAGCGCGAAGGCCTCCCGGAACTCTTCGCCCAGGGTGGGCTCCCGGTACTCCCCCGTCTCGGGGTCCTGGTACATGCGCCGCAACACGGGCGCCATGGTCAACGGCTCGAAGGGCGCCGGGAGGTCCGCTTCTGCCACAAAGGTCGGCTCCGGGGCATCCCGAAGCACGCCCGCACCCTCGACGGGTTCAAGCTGGAAGGCCTGGACCGTCTCAATGCGGGAGGGGCGCAAGGGCGCCTCCTCGGGGATGGCCACCGGCTCCGCCACCCCAGGCATGGCCACCCGACCCCGCCGCCGTTCGAGCTCCGCCAGGGCCTGGTCCCGCAGCCGTTCTTGGCGGGCCAACACGTCCACACCCGCAGGGGTGAACACCCCGGGCGCTGCTACCTCCTCCCGTGCGGCCTCCGCCGCAGCGGCCCGGGCCTCGGCCTGGACGGCTGCAGGCGGGGCGAACTCGACGGCGGGCGCGGCCACCCTCGGCAGGGGCGCCGCCAAGCGCTCCCGCTCGGCCTGCTCCCGGCGCGCAAGCTCCCGCCGGGCCAGCTCCTGGAGGGCGGCTTCCTGAGGAGTCATCAGAGGCCCGCCATGCGGCGGAGTTCTTCGTCCGTCATCTTCGAGAAGTCGGGAAGCTCGGCCGGCGCTGCGGGTGCCGGGGCTGCGGGTGCGCGGGCCGTAATCTGCTCCTCCTCCATCACCAGGCGCCCGTCTGGTTCCCGCTTGGGGGCGGGTGCGGGTGCCGGCGGAGGCGCCGGGGGCAACGGCTGGCCGCCGGCCAGGGTCCGCTCAATGGAGCGGAACGGGACCGTCCCCGGCGTGGCCAGCCCCTTGAACTCATCGTTGAGGAAGACCTGGAAGCCCTTGTCCGTCCGCGCGTAGCTGTACTCGGGGGCGGTGGGGTCCTGGACCCGGACGGCCGCCTCCTCGAAGGTGGGGCGCTCGGCCCGGATGGTCATGCCCTCCACCTGCATCGGGGCGCGCGTGACGGGCGCCTGACGGGCCACCAGGGCCTCCGGGCCTCCCAACTGCTGGGACACCATGCGGGGCACCTCGACGGGGGCCGTGGGCGCTCCAGGGGCCTCCTGCTGGACCCGGCTGGTGGCGCTGCGGGCCGCCTCTTCGGGACTCCTCCCCAGGCCCCGTTGGCGCTGGTACTCCTGGGCGTAGATGCGGCGGGCATCCTCGCGGGCGGTCCGGGCCTCCCGGAACTCCTGGGTGGCGCGGGTGGCCGCTGCCTCCTCCCGGGCCAGGGCCTCCCGGGCCTCCTTGGCCTCATCGGCCGCGCGCTGGGCTGCATCCCGGCGGGCCTTCTC
>CAZEFP010000037.1:10108-13056 GCA_964511565.1 uncultured Planctomycetaceae bacterium | reverse complement strand
TGGACGAAGAGCTCCCGTCAGACCGATGTGGTCCCGCTGGAGAACGCCCGGGAAGGCGCCGACTACATGGCCGCCATGGGCCGCGCCGCGCTCAACGGGAACCGCGAGGCCGGCTCCCTCCACGCGCAGATCCGCAGGATCCAGACGGGCGGCTCGGACCGCGCCCGCCTCGAGTTCGACCGCCCCCTCCGGACGGGCGGGGTCGTGAGGACCGTGGCCACCATCGAGCAGGTCCTCGACGGCGGCGAGCGCCTCGTCCTCGTCGCCTACACCACCGAGGTCACCAAGGGGTCCGTCCGCCCCACCGTCATCCCCGAGGCCGCCTTCAGCGTGCCGGCCGGGACGCGGCTCGAGCGCCTCAAGGAGGCCCTCGAGCACTGCACCGCCCACGCCGCCGTCCTCGACAGCGACGGCAAGATCGTCGCGGTGAACGCCGCCTGGCGACGCTTCACCATGGACACCGGCGGCGACCCCGCCCGGACCGGGGTCGGCGTGGACTACCTCTCGGTCTGCTCCGCCGCAGCGCGGACCGGCGACGGTCGCGCCAAGCGCTTCCTGCGCGAGCTCGAGGCCGTCCTGCGCGGAGAGCGCCACACCTTCACCGCGGACGCCCGCGCGGGGACCGGCGGCGAGGCGCGCCCCTTCCGCGGGCGCGCGACCGCCCTGAACCTCGAGGACGGCGCGTTCGTGCTCGTGACCCACACGGACATGGACGCGGTCCGGACACCGGTGAGCACCACCGCCCGCGCCGCCGCCTGACCACGGGGTCCAGGGAGAGCAACGGACGCCTGTCCCCCACCCAGGGGGGCGGGCGTCTCGCTATTCCTCGAGAGAGACGTCCTCGGGAGGCCCCGGGGAAGCTCCAGGCGCGGACGCGTCCCCGCCGGCCACGGTGCCGTCACGCCCCCTGGGGATGCCCTTGTCCAGCGTCGCCGCCGGCACCACGACGCCGCGACCGAACTTGCGGCGGAGCTTGTCGAGGCTCGGCGTCACCTTCGCCAGCTTCTCTGCCGACGCCATGTAGTCCTGCCGGGTAGAGGGTTCCGCCATGGCCCCGTTGAAGAGCGTCTCTTGCACGGGCTGCCGGACATCCTCGAGGCGGCTGACCTGGACCCCGAGCAGGCGCAGGGGCCGGTCGTCGATCCGGTTGAGGAGCTCGCTCGCGACCGAGTAGATGCGCGGCCCCAGGTTGGTCGCGTGCACCAGGGTCTTGGTTCGCGTGACCGTCTTGAAGTCGCTGAAGCGCGCCTTCAGCGTCACGGTCTTCCCCCGGAGCCCCTTGTCCCGCAGGTGGAAGGCCACCTCCTCGGAGAAGGACATGAGCAAGGCGCGGAGCTCCTCCTGGTCGGAGATGTCCTCCGCGAACGTGCGCTCCATCCCGTGGGACTTCTCCTCGCGCCTCGGCGTCACGCGCCGCGGGTCGATGCCGTGGGCGAGGTCGTGGATCCAGATCGCCGAGGCGCCGAACTGCCGCGCCACGACCTTTCGCGGGCGGCTGGCGAGGTCCCCGATGGTCCGCACCCCCATCCCCTGGAGGCGCTTCGCGGAGCGCGGCCCGACGCCGAAGATCTTCGACACGGGCAGCGGGTCGAGGACGGAGCGCTCCTCTCCGTGCCGGATGACCCGGAACCCGTCGGGCTTGTCGAGGTCGGAGGCCAGCTTGGCCAGGAACTTGGTCGGGGCCACCCCCACCGAGGCCACCAGGCTCGTCTCGCGGAGGATGTCGTCCTTGATCCGTCGGCCGATCTCCTCGGCGTCGCCGAAGAGGCGCTCGGACCCGCTCACGTCGAGGAAGGCCTCGTCGAGGGAGAGCGGCTCGACCGTGGGCGTGTAGCGCCGGAAGATCGCCATCACCTGCCGGCTCACCGCGGTGTACTTGTCGAAGTCCGGCGGGAGCAGCACGAGATCCGGGCACATGCGCCTCGCTACCGCCGTGGCCATGGCGGAGTGGACGCCGAAGCGCCGGGCCTCGTAGCTCGCCGCTGCGATCACCCCGCGGCTGGCCGCGGGGCCCCCCACGCAGACCGGCAGCCCCTCGAGGGAGGGGTTGTCACGGATCTCCACGGACGCGTAGAAGGCGTCCATGTCCACGTGGAGGATCGTGAGCGGAGGGGAGCTGGCCATGGAGGGGCGCTACGACGGGGCGCAGACCGCCCTCAAGTGTCAGCGCAGGGCTCTCGGCCCGCAACCGGTCGCGGGGGAAGCCTCGAATCGGTAGGGTCTCCGCCGCGATGCGGTTCGAGAACGTCCATATCGAGGCCCTGGGCCTCGCTCTGCCCCAGCAGGTCGTCAGCTCGACGGACCTCGAGGGGCGCCTCGGCGCGCTCTACGAGCGGCTCGGGGTCTCCGTGGGACGCCTCGAACTCATGAGTGGCATCCGCGAGCGGCGGTTCTGGAAGGCCGGCACACGCCCGAGCGACGCGGCCGCCCGCGCAGGCAAGGACGCCATGGAGCGGTCGGGGGTCGACCCCGCGCGGATCGGCTGCCTGATCCACTCGTCGGTCTGCCGGGACTTCATGGAGCCCGCCACCGCCTCGGTGGTCCACGCCAGGCTGGGCCTCTCTCCCGAGTGCGAGGCGTTCGACCTCTCCAACGCCTGCCTCGGCTTCGCCAACGCGATGTCCCTCCTCGCAAGCCGCATCGAGCGCGGCGAGCTCGACGCCGCCCTCGTGGTCAGCGGGGAGGACGGCGGCCCCCTGGTGGAGGAGACCATCAGCGCTCTGTTGCGGGAGGGTGTGACGCGCCAGGACCTCAAGCGCGCGTACGCCTCGCTCACCATCGGATCCGGCGCAGCCGCCATGATCCTGACGAGCTCGAGGATCTCACGCACGAGCCACCGGTTGATCGGGGGAGTCGCTCGCGCGGCGACCGAGCACCATGAGCTGTGCAGCGGGGACCGCGTGGACGGCTCCAGCGGACCTCTCATGGAGACCGACTCGGAGGCGCTC
>CAZEFP010000037.1:0-10098 GCA_964511565.1 uncultured Planctomycetaceae bacterium | reverse complement strand
CTGGCCTCCCGCACCTGGCCCGCGTTCCTGGAGGAGCTGGGGTGGTCCGCCGATGAGGTGGACCGCATCGTGACCCACCAGGTCGGCGTCCAGCACAAGCGGACCCTGTTCGAGATCCTCGGCCTCGACCACAGCCGCGACTACACGACCGTGGAGACTCTGGGCAACGTGGGCTCGGTCTCACTCCCCGCCACGCTGGCCCTCGCGACCCGCGACGACTTCATTCAACCTGGCCACCGCGTGGCCATGCAGGGCATCGGCAGCGGCCTCCACTGCCTCATGCTCGGCCTCGAGTGGTGACCCCACCGAGTGCAGCCGCTCCCATGTCCACAGACTCCCTCCTCGACTGCGTCGTCCTCGAGCCCGGCCGTCCGGCCGAGGCCTCCGTCATCTGGCTGCACGGCCTCGGCGCCAGCGGGCACGACTTCCCGCCCATCGTCCCCGAGCTCGGCCTCCCCTCGGACCACGGCGTACGGTTCCTCTTCCCCCACGCCCCGTCGATCCCCGTCACGGTGAACGGGGGGATGGTGATGCCCGCCTGGTACGACATCCTCGGCATGGACTTCGAGCGGCGGGTGGACGAGGCCGGCGTGCGCGCCTCCGCGGCCCACGCCCGGGCGCTCATCGAGCGGGAGAAGGCGGCGGGCATCCCGGCCTCCAGGATCGTGCTCGCGGGCTTCAGCCAGGGCGGCGCGATCGCCCTGCATGAGGGGCTGCGGCACCCGGAGAGCCTCGCGGGCATCCTGGCCCTCTCCACCTATCTGGCGTGCGACGGGAACCTCGACGAGGAGCGCTCCGAGGCCAACCAGGGCACCTCGATCCTCCAGTGCCACGGGACCCAGGACCCCATGGTGATCCCCCGCATGGGCGAGGCCGCCAGGGACCGGCTCCTGGGCCTGGGCTACGGGCTCGAGTGGAAGACCTACCCCATGGCACACCAGGTCTGCCCAGAGGAGATCGACGACATCGGGGCCTGGCTCCGGGGCGTCCTCGCCCTCTGAGTCGCCGCCGGGGGGGATGGGGTAGCCCGCGTGGACCCGGCCCCACGGAAGTAAGAGATCCCGTTTTCGACGATTGGGGGGTTGGTGCGCGCCCGGGACGGTTACAACTCCCGCTCGCACGTTTCAGGAAAATCTGAAAAGCGTCGCGATCGCGAAGCGAGCCCCCATGGACACCCCCTCTCCCAACCCCGCCGCCCCGCCCCCTGAGGACCCGGCGCTGGCCCCCGAGGACCAGGCGCTGACGCCGAGCGAGCCCCGCCTCGTGGCCGAGCCGGGCTTCGCCGGGCTGGAGCCGGAGCTCCACGCGGAGCTCGCGACCTTCGAGTCGTTCTTCAAGACCTTCGGCTTCAAGCGGATCCACGGCCGCGTCTGGGGCCTGCTGGTCCTCGCGGGCTATCCGCTCTCCGCGAAGGAGGTGGTCCAGGAGCTGTCCATCAGCCAGGGGGCGGCCAGCACCACGATCAACGAGCTCGTGGAGTGGGGCGCGGTCTCGTCGACCTTCGACACCACCCGGCGCTGCAACGTTCACGAGGCCGTGGGGAACACCCTCTCGATCGTGGCGACCGTGCTCCGTCGCCGCGAACAGGTGGCCTTCGAGCACTTCAAGGTCGGCGCCGAGCGCATGCTCGAGATCATCCGCAAGCGCAACGGGGCCAAGGACCCCAGGGTCCTGACCCTGCGCTCGATCATCGCGACCTGCGACCTCGCCGACGCGGTCATGCAGCTCGTCTTCTCCAGCGTGTCCAGCGCGCTCGGCGACCCGCAGAGCCTTCTCTCGAAGGCCATCGGCACCGCGTTCAAGGTGGGCGTCGGCGTCCCCGCGCGATTCCTTCAGGCCGGCGCGGCGGCCAAACAAGCAGCAGACGACCTGTCCGAACAAGAGGAAGCGAAGCGTGCCTGACCACTCCAACAAGCCTCGCATCGTGATCACCGGAGTCGGTCTCACGAGCCCCAACGGCAACGATCTCGAGACCTACCGCAAGAACCTCCTGGCCGGGGTCTCCGGGGTCTCCCCCTACGAGATTCGCTACTTCGGCGAGACCGTCGCCGGGCAGTGTGACTTCGACAACAAGCGCCACCAGAGCCGCAAGAGCCTGCGGCGCGGCACCCGCGCGGGGTCGGTCGCGATCTACTGCGCGAACGAGGCCGTCCAGAGCGCGGGCATCGACCTCGACGCCGTCGGCCGCCACAACGTCGGCGTCTACGTCGGGACGACGGAGCACGGCAACGTCGAGACCGAGCAGCAGATCTACGAGATCAGCCAGTACGACTACGACACCTCCTACTGGTCCCACCACCACAACCCGCGGACGGTGGCCAACAACCCCGCCGGTGAGGTGACGCTCAACATGGGCATCACCGGCCCCCACTACGCCATCGGCGGCGCCTGCGCGGGCGGCAACCTGGGCATCATCCAGGGGGCCCAGATGCTCCAGCTCGGCGAGGTGGACGTGGCCCTCGCCGGCGGCGTCTCGGAGTCGATCCACACCTTCGGCATCTTCGCCAGCTTCAAGGCGGAGGGCGCCCTCGGCGAGAACGTCGACCCGAGCAAGGTCAGCCGCCCGTTCGATCGCGACCGCAACGGCATCGTGGTCAGCGAGGGCGGCTGCCTCTACGTGCTCGAGCGCTATGACGACGCGGTGAAACGCGGCGCCAACATCATCTGCGAGCTCGCCGGCTGGCACGTGAACTCCGACGCAGCCGACTTCGTCCTGCCCCTCCCCGAGCGCCAGAACCAGTGCATGCGCGGCGCCCTGGCCCGCGCGGGCATGGCCCCGGACGACATCCACATCGTCAGCACCCACGCCACCTCCACGCCCCAGGGCGACATCCAGGAGAGCGGCGCGGTGCGCGAGGTGTTCGGGGACTCCGCGTCCACGAACATCAACAACACCAAGAGCTACATCGGGCACACCATGGGCGCCGCAGGCTCCCTCGAGCTCGCTGGCAACCTGCCGTCCCTCGTGGATGGCGTGGTGCACCCCACGATCAACGTGGACAACCTCGACCCCGAGTGCGAGGTCCGCGGCCTCGTGATCAACGAGCCCCGCCAGACCGGCGGCGTCGAGACCATCCTCAACCTCAGCTTCGGGATGCTGGGCATCAACAGTGCCCTCGTCGTGAAGCGGCCCGAGACCAACTGAACCACAACCACTCCTTCCCAACCCCTCCCATGACACAGGACGAAGTCAAAGAAGCCGTCAAGGACATCATCGCCACCATCGCCCCCGACGAAGACATCGACGGGCTCAACGACACGGAGCTCCTCCGTGACCAGATCGAGCTCGACTCCATGGACTTCCTCGACATCGTGATGGAGCTGCGCAAGCGCTATGGCGTGCAGGTCCCCGAGGACGACTACAAGGAGCTCGGGAGCCTCGAGTCCTGTGGCACCTACCTGCACCCCCACATGGCCGACATGGAGCTCAAGCTCCAGAACGCCTGATCCGAGGCCGATCCGCCCCATTCCCGTGACCGAGAAGTACGACACCATCGTCATCGGCGCGGGGATGAGCGGCCTCGCGGCCGGCATCCGTCTGGCGCAATTCGACCAGCGGGTCATCGTCCTGGACCGCCACTACCTCTGGGGCGGTCTCAACTCCTTCTACAAGCAGAAGGGGCGGCGCTTCGACGTCGGACTGCACGCGCTCACCAACTTCGTCCCCAAGGGGACGAAGGGGCGCCCGCTGACGCGGATCCTCCGCCAGCTGAGGATCCCCTACGACGCCCTCGAGCTCGGTGAGCAGAGCGGCAGCCGGGTCGACTTCCCGGGCGTCTCGCTGCGCTGGAACAACGACTTCGAGCTGCTCCGCTCGGAGGTGGCGGAGAAGTTCCCGGGCGACATCGACGGCTTCGACCGGCTGGTCAGGGACATCGCGGGGTACCCCGACCTCTCGGACGAGTCTGGCCCGCCCAGGATGGCCCGCGCGGAGCTCGAGCCCTACCTGAAGGACCAGACGCTGGTGGAGATGCTGCTCCTCCCGCTGCTGTACTACGGCAGCCCGACGCCCGATGACGTCGAGTGGTCCTCGTTCATCATCCTGTTCAAGAGCCTCTACGAGGAGGGCTTCGCGCGCCCCGACGGCGGCGTCCGGCGGGTGCTGGACCTGCTCCGGAACCGCTACAAGGAACTCGGCGGGGAGCTCCGTATGCGCGCCGGGGTCCAGCGCATCCTTCACGGCCCCGACGGTGTCCGCGGCGTCGTGCTCGATGACGGCACCGAGCTCCTCGCGGACGTGGTCATCTCCAGCGCTGGCTTCGTGGAGACCATGCGCCTGACCGAGGAGGCCCACACCACCGAGGACGCCGACATCGGGCCGCTCTCCTTCGTGGAGTACCTGACCGTCCTCGACCAGCGCCCCAGGGACCTCGGCCACGACGACACGATCGTCTTCTTCAACACCGAGGACCGCCTGGTCTACGGGCCGCCCGAGCCCGGACAGCTCGTGGACCTGCGCAGCGGCGTCATCTGCTGCCCGGACAACTACGCCTCCAAGGAGCCCCTCCCCGAGGGCATGCTCCGGCTCACCCTCCTCGCCCGCCACGACGAGTGGACGGCGCTGAAGGAGGAGGCCTACACGAGCGCCAAGGACCGCATCTGGGCCGAGGCCCACGGGGTCGCCGCCCCCTTCGCCTTCGACGTGCGCCCGCACTCGGTCTACGTGGACGGGTTCACCCCTCGGACCATCGAGAAGTTCACCGGACACCTCGGCGGCGCCGTCTACGGTTCCACCCGCAAGCAGCGCAGCGGGAGGACCGCCGTGGACGGCCTCTTCCTCTGCGGCACCGATCAGGGCTACCTCGGCATCGTCGGCGCGATGCTGTCGGGGATCGCCATGGCCAACCAGCACGCCCTCGCCTCTGCGTCATGACCGACACCAGCAGCACGCCCGCCTCCGCCCCCCGTCAAAAGAAGTTCTTCGCCGGGCACCGTGACGGCAAGCGCCCCCTGACGAGCGACCCGCTCAAGGGCGCCAAGAATCACTACGACGTGGTGGTCATCGGCTCGGGCCTCGGCGGGCTGACGGCGGCGAACATCCTCGCCCGGAATGGTCACTCGGTCGCCGTGCTGGAGCAGCACTACAACTACGGCGGCCTCGCCACGTGGTTCAAGCGCAAGGGTGGGCACGTGTTCGACATCTCGCTGCACGGGTTCCCGTTCGGCATGAAGAAGACCTGCCGCAAGTACTGGGGGCAGCACGTCGCGGACAAGATCGTTCAGCTGGACGGCATCCGCTTCGACAACCCCCAGTTCAGCTTCGACACCGAGTTCACCCGCGACGACTTCACCGACAAGCTGGTGAGCGTCCTCGGGTGCGAGCAGTCCGTGGTCGAGGGGTTCTACGACGACCTCCGTCGGATGAACTACTACGACAACGACACGCGCACCACAGGTGAGCTGTTCGAGGAGTACTTCCCCGGCCGCAACGACGTGCACCGGCTCCTCATGGAGCCGATCACCTATGCCAACGGGTCGAGCCTCGAGGACCCCGCGATCAGCTACGGGATCGTCTTCTCCAACTTCATGTCCAAGGGCGTCTACACCTTCACCGGCGGGACCGACGGCCTCATCAAGGACATGCGCGGGGTGCTCGCCTCCAACGGAGTGGACATGTTCAGCCGCGTCCGGGTGGACGAGGTCCTCGTGGAGGGCGGCACGGTCAAGGGCGTCCGCGTGGGCGACCGCGCCATCTCGGCGGACATCGTCCTCTCCAACGCGAACGTGAAGACCACCGCCGAGCACCTCGTCGGCGAGCAGCACTTCGACCCCGAGTGGCTCGCGGGCCTCCGCGAGGTCCGGCTCAACACCTCCAGCTGCCAGGTCTACATGGGCCTCCGGCAGGGTGAGACCCTGCCCTGGGTCTCAGACCTCTTCTTCACCTCGACCCGCCCCACCTTCGACAGCGCCGCGCTCTGCGACCTGCACGGGGAGAGCCGGACCTTCAGCTTCTACTACCCGAAGGGGCGCCCCCAGGACGCCGAGAAGGGGCGACCGGACCGCTACGTCATCGTGTCGAGCACCAACGCGCTCTACGAGGACTGGGCTGCCATGGACGAGGCGGCCTACGAGGCGAACAAGCGCCGGATGGTCGAGGAGACCATCGCGGACATCGAGCGCCGCGTCCCCGGCACCGCCGCCAAGATCGAGCACGCGGAGGCGGCCACGCCGCGGAGCTTCGAGTTCTACACCGAGGCGCCGACCGGGACCTCGTTCGGGACCAAGTTCGAGGGGCTGCCCTACTCCATGAACCTCTCGGAGCAGATCGAGGGCCTCTACCACGCGGGCTCGGTGGGCATCATCATGAGCGGCTGGCTCGGCGCTGCAAACTACGGCGCCATCACGGCCAACAAGATCGACGCCAAGCTGGCGTCGATGGTGACCGCGGACTGACCGTCCCTCGAGGAGGGAGCGGCGCGGCCGCTAGTCCCCGAACAGGTCGCCCAACCCCTCGACCGGGGCGCCGACCGAGGCCACGGGGCCTCCGCTGATGACCACCTCTGCGCTCTCCCGCGGGTGGTGCTCGACCTCTCCGCCGTCGACGCCCATGGCGCCTTCGAGATGGTCGAACGCGCCGAGGACGGCGCTCGCGCAGGCCCTGACGACCCGCAGCGCCTCCACCTGGTAGCTCCCGCTGCCCGCCAGGAAGCGGGTGCTCTCCGACAGCGACACCACCTCCTCGATGAGCTGGTGCATCGCCCGTTGACTCTTGTTCATCCTTTCGCCCTCTCTCACTGGATCCTGCTGGTGGGTCAGGTCCATGCCTGACCCGGTGCCCGGAGACGCGGTGGCGCCCCAGGGCGGATAGGAACTTCGACACGCCTGCCCGGAGAGGGAGAGGGGAAGATGGACCGAGCCCCGGGTCAGGACATCACCTGCGCCGAACCGGGTCACATGGGCCCCACTCCGGGACGCTCCGGAGCGGCCTATCCCCTGGCGAGCGGGATCAGAAGGCCCGGCGCCCCGTGCCCGAGGCCCGCCGGGAGGCCCCCCGCCCAGCGCCGCAGGCGCCGCTCCCCGTCCGGGCCGAGGCCCTCGATCCCGCATGAGAAGTCGACGCCGAGGGGGACATCGTCGAAGCGCTCGGGCAACCGCAGTCGTAGCCCGCCGCCGCCGCGGGCCACCTCGAGGCCGAGCCGCGCCACCAGGTGGGCGTCCGTGAGGCCCCCCGGGTTCTCGATGCTGAGGACCATGTCCCCGCCCGCACGTCGGGCCGTGATCGAGGCGGGGGCGTCGCCGGGACGCTCCGCGAGGAGCTCCAGCCGCCGCGCCAGGCCATCGGCGGTGGCCGCACGCCGCCGCACGAGGGGCGCGTCGAAGAGCAGGCTCCCCCCCGACCGGACCTCTCCATCCACCGCGACTCCCTTGCGCCAGCTGTAGAGGACCCCGAGGAGCGGGTCCGGACCGGGGACGCGGGCGCCCCCGCGGATGCGGAACTCCACGGAGCGCTGCTCGTCCGCTTCGAGCTCGAGGACCCTGGGGAGCCCTTCGATCTCGAAGGCGCCATGCGGGACGAACGCGGAGGCCCGCGCCTCCACGGGGAACGGGAAGGGGTTCACCACGGTCACGGCGCTCGTCCAGTCGCCGAACCACTCGCCGCGGCCCCGGTCCTCGAGGGTCTCGGGCTCGACGAACAGCTCGGGTGCGCGGACGGGGTACGGGGCGCTCGAGGCGGGGAGCATCCGGGCCAGGGCCCGGGCAGCGAGCGCCCGGTGGGGCTCATTGGTGTTGAGCCCGAACAGCGGCTGCCTGCAGAGCTCAAGGAGCTCGTCGGGGTCGTCGATGGCCCAGGCCCACCGCTCCGTGAAGGACCAGTCGGCGTTGCCAGCCTCGCCCCGCCAACCGCCGGGGCCCACCGAGTACGCGTCGATCCGCTCGTCCCGGACGAAGCGCCGGTCGTCCTCGACGGCGGAGACGCCGAGCAGCATCGTCGAGAGTCCCGCGTCCCGTGCGTCCAGCACCACGTCCCGCCGGAAGCTGGCGACCCGACAGGGGACCGGGGGCCGACGCTCCGCCAGGAGCTCGGAGAGCCGCGAGACGAGCCCCGGCTCCTTCAGCTCGATCATGTGGAAGGGCGGCTCCGAGCCCCGCGCCTCGGAGGTGATCCCGAGGGCCTCGTCGAGGAGCGGGACGGGCTCACCCGCGAACCGCTTCGCGAACCACCCCCCCGCGTCCACGCTGAACAGGTCGCGCAGGTCCAGGTCGGCGAGCGCCCCGCGATGGTCGGTGGTCCGCTCGAGTCTCGCGTCATGGAAGAGCACCAGGTCACCGCTCCCGCACGCCCGCACGTCGTACTCCACACCGTCCATCCCCGCCTCGAGCGCCCGGCGGAGCGCCGCCAGGGTGTTCTCCGGCGCCTCCCGAGGGGCGCCACGGTGGCCCAGGAGCAGGGGCGGGCCGGTCAGATGGGCTCCGGAGACGTCCAGACTCGAGAGTCCCTCGTACACGTCACGCCGGGGCGACACGGGCCCGTGAGAGGACCCCTCCCTCAACGCTCTCGGCGCGCTGCGGCGCGGTTGATCACGAGCACGCTGCCCGAGTAACCACAGCTCACCAGGCACAGGCCGAGCCCGTCGATCTCGCCGGTGGTGAGGTGATGGAGCTTGGCCGAGTCCCTGGCCACCGAGCGCTTCGAGCTCATGAGCATCGGGCGCGCGGCGCGGTCCGGGTGGTCCACGGAGCGGATCTCCACGTTCTCGAGCATGACCACCCGAATGACGCCATCATAGCCCGCGGTGGCCACCTCGACGCCGCTGTCATCAGGGAGCAGGTCCGCCACGACCGCCCCCCGCAGGCGGTTGTCTGCCCGCTCGAGCACCGTGACCGGGCCCTTGAGCCGCCCGTTCCCGTCCCGCTCGATCACCCGCAGGAAGCCGCCGTTGTCACAGACCACCACCCCGTCTCCGGGGAAGGGTGCGATGCGCGCGAGGGTCTCGCCGAGGTCGACACGGCGGGCCTGCTCCATACGCCCGCCCTCGCCGCGGACGAACTCGATCAGTCCGCCGTCGTCGCAGGCGACGACGAAGCCCCCGGCCGTGACGCTGGCCCCCTTCGCGTTCCCCTCGTGCGAGAGTCCGTGGGCCTCGGAGAGGTCCTCGATGGAGAGCCACTCATCGGTCGCGCTCAACCCCAGCAAGCGGGCGGTCCCGAAGTAACCGGCGACCACCAGCTCCTGGCCGGGGCGGGTCCGGTCGAGGTCCCCGGCGGCCACGGCGTGCACGAGGGCGGGCGTCACGTGGCGCGCCTCGACCCAGCTCCCCCCGGCCATCGGGTGGCGCGCGAGGACCCGCACGATCCCGCGGCCCCCATCGTCCTCTCCGCCCTCGAACATCCCCACGGCGATGATCTCATCACCGGGCGCCGAGCGCAGGACGTCGGCGCAGATCACCTGGACGAGCTCGCCCATGTTGCTCTCCACCGACGGGCCCAGGTCCATGGACTCGAAGCCCTCCCCCACGCGCCGGAAGGCGCGGATCGCGCCCCGCCGGTCCACCGCGACGATCTCGTCCCCCGGCGCCGCTGGGTCCAGCTCTCCACAGGCCACCCCGTTGATCCGAGTGTCGCCGTGGAAGACCGTCGACAGCTCCCAGTCCCCGTCGAGGACCGCAGGAATCGAGAGGGGCTCGGGCCCGACGGCCGCGGGGCTCGGCGCCGGCGACGCTCCCTGGCACGCCGCGGCGGCCAGGGCGAGGAGGGAGAGCAAACTGAGGTGCGGGAGTCGGTCCATGGTGGCTTGGGAGTGGGTCGCGCCTTCCCCTAGACCAGCTGCACGAGGGAGTCACCCTCCCGGGGGAGGACCTCACCGATGCGGTGCACCGGGACGTCCCGGGCGGCGAGCTCGTCCTCCAGCCGGGCCGCGTGGGCCTCGGGGAGGACGATCAGCAGGCCACCCGACGTCTCGGCGTCGTAGGAGATGTCCACGAGAGCCTGGTCGAGCCCGGTGGCCACCTGCACGGCTCCCGCCAGCGCCGACTTCCCACGCTTCACGCCACCGGAGACCACGCCCTTGGCGGCCAGGTCCCGGGCGCCGGGGAAGATCGGGACCGCGGAGAGGTGGAAGCGGATCGTCACCCCCGACGAACGGGCGATGTTGCTCGC
>CAZEFP010000036.1:0-13137 GCA_964511565.1 uncultured Planctomycetaceae bacterium | reverse complement strand
AGCCCATCCATCGGGAACCCCAACGCTCTCACCGTCGTCTAATGGTGACCCCGAAATGCCTGGACCCCTCAAGATCGACCCTGACCGCGACCTGATCCTCGAGTGCCAACGCTCGTTGGGAGAGGGCTTTGGTGGGGCGTTCAGGCAGGTCTACGAGCTCTACAAGGACCGGGTCTACAACGTCTGCTACCGCGTGACCGGCAACGCGACCGATGCCCTGGACGCCTCCCAGGAGACCTTCGGCATCGTCCACCGCAAGATCGGGGCGTTCCGCTTCGAGTCGCGCTTCTCCAGCTGGGTCTACCGGATCGCGGTCAACGCCAGCATCGACATCAAGCGCCGCGCGGCGTCCCGGTCCGTCACGTCCCTCGAGGCGCTCCGGGCCCCGCTGGACCGCGAGGGCGGGGCGTTCGACGTGGAGGACGTGCAGACCGAGGCGCCGACGGCGTTCGCCTCCCGCCACGAGCTGGAGAAGGACATCCAGCTCGCCATCGACCGACTCTCGCCGAAGATGCGCGCGATCATCGTCCTGCGCTACCTCGAGAGCCTCAGCTACGACGAGATCGCCGAGACCCTGGACATCTCCCTGGGGACGGTCAAGTCTCGACTCTCTCGCGCCCACGCTGCCCTGGACCGAGAGCTCACTCCTATTGTTGACCGTCACTTCATTCACGAAGAAGGTCGCTGACGACAGCCGGATCCTGCCGATCTCGCTCCTGCCCATCTCTCTCCCACATGTCCTCCTCCTCCGATCCCCAAGAAGATCGCTTCGAGCCCACGCTCCCCGAGTCGTGGCTCTGCGAGGTCTTCGCCCCTGCCGACGAGCAGCGGAAATGTGACGGGGCCCCCGGGGGAGAGCGGGAGCCCCTGCTGGTGGATGGCGCGTCCCCCAGCCCGGAGCAGTTGCGGGCGCTGACCGCGGCCCAGGGCCACCTCCGCGCCCTTCGCTTCCTCCCCGGCCTGAGCGCCCCCGAGGAGCTCGAGGGTCGCGTGGTCGCGAGCCTGGAGGCCGGGTTCCGTCAGGACCGGGCTGCTGGCCTGGTGTCCGGGCTCGGCGCTCGGAGTGCACCGGAGGAGCTGGCCCATCTGGTCGCGGCGCAGGTCGAGGCCAACCTCGACGGCGTGGTGGCGCCCACGGTCCTGGAGCGGCTGGTCGAGGAGAGGGTCGCAGCGCCCGAGAAGGGCATGGTCGCGAGCATGGCCGGGCGTCTCGACCGGAAGGTGGCGCCCCTGGAGCTGGACGAGCGCATTCGCGAGTCCGCCGCCGGATCCAGCCCCTCCGCTGGGGGGCGCACTCGCCGCATGGCCGTCCTGTTCGGAGCGGCGGCCATGGTGCTCGTGGCGGTGCGATTGGTGGTGGCGCCGGCGGAGTCGCGCTCCGACGGCCCAGCCCTCAGGATCATTCGCGTCGAGTCGCTGGAGTCGGTGAGCGCCTCCGCCCTGGACCGCGCCTTCCTCGGTTCCCTCACCGGTGAGTATCCGGGAGGTGCCCGATGATGGCCCGGCGAATGGTGACGTGGCTCGGGGTGGTCACCCTCGGGCTCGTGGGCTGCAGCGTGGACCCCCAGGGCGCCAGCGGCGACGGGGCTCCGACGACCGCCGAGTCGTCGAGCGGAAGCCTGCCTCCCTTCCTCGATCTGGTCGGGCGGTCGAAGGACAACACGGCCTTCCGCGGCATCCGGCGCTACCGGGTGGTCAAGGGGCCGAGCGCGCTCGAGGTTCGCGAGGACGTCGGCGCTGACGGCACCGGTCAGTTCGCCATCGAGCTGATCGACACCGTCTCTCTGCTCCCCGACACCGACCCCGTCTCCTTCCCGCTCGTCCACGAGAACGCCGCGCGCTTCCAGTGGCAGATGCGCGACTTCCGCATCTGGAGCCTTCAGCAGGCCTGCGCGAACTACTCGATCAACGTGCTCCCCACGCCACCGCCGGTTGCGGGGATCCCCTGCGAGCGCGTCGAGTTCGTGCGATTCGCCAGCCCGAGCGATCGTCCGGGCCACTTCGAGGCGGACATCGACCCGACCACCGGGTTCGTCCTCGCCTGGAGGGAGTTCGACGAGTTCCAGCAGCCCGTGGCCGAGTCGGTCTTCGAGACCTTCGCCTACGGGGCGGACGTGAGTGACCTGAGCCTGCGGCAGCGTTCGTTCGCGGCCCAGCCCCTCGACCTCAACTCGTCGCTCTCCTCGCAGGTCGGCGCGGAGGTCTTCGTCCCCGACGTCTTCCCGTCGGGCTACGAGCTCGTCGGCGGTGAGCTCCTGACCATTCCGAGCCTCCCCACGCTGAGCTCCTCCGCGATTCTCCAGCCGGGGTCCTGGGTTCGCCTGATGGCCTCGGACGGCATCCAGACCCTGAGCTTCGCCCACTCGGTCTCCGCGGCCGTGGCGAGCTCCACCCCGGGTGACCTGCGCGTCGTATCGCTGGGTGACTGGGAGGTGGGCTTCGGGGAGTTCGCCGGGACCCGCTTCGTGGTCGCAGGCCGGGTGAAGGTCGCGGGCCTCGCGAGCGTCGTTCAGTCCGCCTTCTGAGCGCGCCCCGAGCCCCGGAGCTCCCCGGTGGCCGGCGATCCCGGATCGGGGCACTCATGGGCTCCGTGGGGGAATCTGGGGCCCTGAACGCGGTCTCGCGACCCCGGCCCATGGGCAGGGTAGATTTGTGTGCGTCGGGAATGGTCCCGCTCGCACCAAGCACTCCCGACCACGCTGACGATGTCTGACGAGCCCTTCAAGGAAACCGACCTCGAGTCCCCCGAGTACCGGGAGCGCCTCATGCGCAAGCTCAACACCCTGATCGCGGTCCTGGAGGTCGCGAGCGCAAAGGTGAAGCGGTCTCTGGATGGGCCAGACCCGGACATGGAGCGGCTGATCAAGATCCGCACCAACCTCTCCAGCACGCTGGAGGTCTGCAAGCGGGCTCGCCGGGCGCTCCAGCGCCGTGAGAGCCTCCCCGAGGGGCTGCCCGAGAACCTCGCCGAGGTCGTTCGGACGGCTGGGAAGGTGAAGCGTTTCCCCAAGCGGCTCCCCGTCGGGTCCATGGCCGAGATGAGCTCCGCGGAGGAGCGCAAGCGCTTCGAGCACATGGGTCGCATCACGCCCGCCGATCTCGAGGGCGTCGATTTGGATCAGCTCGCCCTGAAGCTCCAGGGCTGAGTCTTCCAGACCTCGGGATCCCCGGTAGGATCCCCCCCGCGGCGCGGGCCCTCCAGCGTGGAGGCCCGCGCCTCTCCATAGGCTGACGGGCTGACCCGCCGAAGCCACCGTCCGATGCAGTTCAACTCCTGGATCTTCCCCCTCTTCTTCGCCGTGGTCTACGCGGCGTACCTGGGGTTGGGACAGAGGCGCTTCCGCGCACAGAACGCGCTCCTGCTCTGCGCGAGCTACCTCTTCTACGGCTACTGGGACGCGCGCTTCCTGCTGTTGTTGGGCGTCTCGACGGTGCTCGACTTCCTGATCGGCGGCCGGCTCGACCGCACCGATGACGAGCGGACTCGCAAGCGGCTCGTGACCCTCTCCGTGGTGATCAACCTCGGGATCCTGGGCTTCTTCAAGTACTTCGACTTCTTCATCGACAGTACCGCGGAGCTGCTCGGGGCCATGGGCTTCTCCGTGCACCTGCCGACCCTGAGGGTTCTCCTGCCCGTCGGCATCAGCTTCTACACCTTCCAGACGCTGAGCTACACGATCGACGTGTATCGGCGCCGGATGGGTGCCACCCGGGACTTCCTCGGCTTCGCGCTCTTCGTGAGCTTCTTCCCGCAGCTGGTCGCGGGGCCCATCGAGCGAGCGTCGAGGCTGCTCCCCCAGATCGAGGCGCCACGGGAGGTCACCGCGTCCAAGGTTCAGGCCGGCCTCTGGCTCCTCGTCTGGGGTTACTTCAAGAAGACCGTCATCGCGGATCAGGCCGCGCTCGTCAGTAACCCGCTGTTCGGCGGACAGTGGGAGACCCTGCATGGGCTCGAGCCCTTCGTGGCCGTGCTCGGCTTCACCATTCACATCTACTGTGACTTCTCGGGCTACTCCGACATCGCCCGCGGGCTCGCGAAGCTGATGGGCTTCGAGTTCCTGCTGAACTTCCGGCTGCCCTACCTCGCGACCGGGCCCAGCGACTTCTGGCTGCGCTGGCACGTGAGCCTCTCGACCTGGCTCCGCGACTACCTGTACATCCCCCTGGGCGGCAACCGCGGTAGCCGCCTCACCACCTACCGGAACATGTTCGTCGTCATGGCCCTCGGCGGGCTCTGGCACGGCGCCGCCTGGCCCTACATCCTCTGGGGCAGCTACCACGGGGTGCTGCTCGTGCTGGAGCGGATCTGGGCGGACGCGCGCGGGATCGACCCCCGCCGGTCCCTGTCCCTGGCGGGGGAGTGGACGAGGATCGTGCTGTTCTGGCCCCTGATGCTGATCGGGATGGCCGTCGTGCGCTGCACCTCGGTGGATCAGTTCTGGCACCTGTTCACCAGCCAGTCGTTCCTCCTGACCGACCGTGCGGCCGCGGGCCTCTCGAGCCTCGCGTACTTCACGTGGCCGCTCGTGGTGGTCCAGCTCTTCCAGCACGGCACCAAGGACCTGCTGGTCCCGCTCCGCCTCCCCCTCATCCCGAAGGCCCTGCTCTTCGCTGCCCTCATCCTCGGGATGCTCGTCTTCGGCGTCCGCGAGCCCGTCGAGTTCTTCTACTTCCAGTTCTGATGGCCGGCATGGATCGACTTGCAGGCGAGCACGAGCACGCCACTGGAGCCAGGGCCTTCGGCCTGATGCTGGCCCTCGTCGCGGTCGTGGTCCTCGGCGTCAACGCCGCGGCGATTCGCCTCTCGCCCGTGAGCGAGCGCACCTTCGACGGTCGCACGGTCGCGACCAAGTGGGAGCTCGCCAGCGCCGGCGCGCCGGCCGGAGGCGTGGTCGCGATCGGTGACAGCAGCGGGAACTTCGCCGTGGAGACGGCGGTGCTCGAGGAGCGGCTGGGCGTCGAGGCGCGGAACTACTGCACGTACGGACGCTTCCTCAACCTGGGCGCGGGGTGGTTCCTCGACCAGGCGCTGGAGGCCGCCGAGGAGCCGCCGTCGGTGGTCCTCGTGGTCATGGGCTCCCGGACGTTTGCCCTGGAGGCCGACGGATTCACCTTCGCGAGCATCCCCGCGCCCATGGGCGGCTGGGGAGATCGCGTCCCCTTCGTGGCGCTGCCGATGGCCGAGGCCTTCCAGTTCGCGGTGGCGCGCCTCTTCCCCCTGTATGCCCAGCGCCGGAGCTTCGAGGGTGGCATCCGCAAGGGCCTCTGGCGCATCGACGGGAGCCGGCTGCCCATCGGGCCGGACGGGACCTCGGTGCTCCCGAGGGCGTACCCCAACGGGGTGGCCCCCTTCGCGGAGAAGGTGCTCGGCGAGATCGCGGCCATGGGGGACGGGCCGATCCCCTCCGATCGTGATCGAGCGGCGATGCGGGGGCTGGCGCGCGCGGCCGAGGAGTTCGGTTTCGACCTGGTCTTCGTGGACGGTCCGGTCTGGGAGGGGCTCGCGGTCCGTGAGGAACACCGCGCGTTCCTCGCAGAGATCCACGGCTTCATGGACGAGCTCTGTGACGGCTCCGAGCGGGTGCATCGCCTCCCTGGGGGCCTCCAGGTCTTCCCGAAGGAGGTGATGGAGAATCCGTTCCACCTCACCAGCCCCGCGGCCTCGGTCTTCACGGCGGAGCTTGCAGAGCGGCTGGGGGAGCTCGGCCTGCCGCGCTGAGTCCAGGGTCGAGGCACAGCCCGGGCCGCGGCGATCCGCGGCTGTTTTGCCGTCCAGCCAGGGCCGTTCCCTGCCGATCTCCCTTCCGTCCGCGCGCGCTCTCTCCGGGCGTCCTGCGCGTCCACTCCAGCGAGGGCAAAGCAGATCGACATGAAGGGGACCGGAATCGCCGCCTGGGCGGCTGCCGTAACGGTGACCACCGCCGCGGCCTTCGCCGCTGAAGGGGACCAGAACGACGGCCTCGCCGCCGCTGTGGTGCTCCCGGCCGTCAGCGCCATCTCGCCCTCCGGGGAGCTCCAGGTCACCGTCGTGGAGGGCCGCGCCAACGCGCCCCAGCCGCTGACGGTCCGCGCCCTCATCGTTCAGCCGGACGCGCTCGCGTCCTGGGTCCTGCTCCCCCTGACCGAGATCCCCCAGCAGCTCTTCGTCCCCGACGAGGAGTCCATCGTCTGTGTGGACCGGTCCCTCGGTGCCCCGCGCATCGTGCAGTTTGACCTCGGGGGGCAGGAGCTCCATGGCCGCTCCCTCGCCTCCCTGCTCCCCGCATCCACGGGCGCGGCGGGGATCGGAGACATCCATCTCGCCTTCACGGAGGCGGGCCCCAGCCTCGCGGTGTCCATGGAGGGCGAGGGCATCGCTCTCGTCAGCCTCGGCGGCCACGGGGGGGAGACCCTCGAGGTCTGCTCGGTCGTCCCGCACCCGGTCCCCACCCGGGACGTGGAGCAGTGGCTGCGCGAGAGCCGAGAGCTCCTCCTCGCTGGCGACGACGTCGCCGCGCAGACCTCGCTGGAGGCCGCCAAGGCGGCGTACCCCACCGAGCCCAGGGTCTACCAGCAGCTCGCGAGGCTCCACCGAAGCTCGGGCGACCGCGCCGCGCAGCTCGATTGCCTCGAGGAGGGCCTCCTGCGAAGCCACAGCGCCGCCAACCAGGCCGTCACCCACGACTGGCAGGTGGGGACTCCCGAGGCGCGCCTGGTGCTCGAGTTCGTGGAGACCACCCGCAAGGTGCGTGGGGATCAGGAAGCAGACAAGGCGCTCGGCCAGGCCCTCACCCTGTATCCCTGCATGGAGCAGGCGGTCATGCTCCGGGCCGAGCTGCTCTTCGCCTCGGGGAAGAGCGCCGAGGCCATCGCCTCCCTGGAGCAGGCCGTGGGCGCGCTGGAAGGGAGCGAGGAGGTGGGCGCCGCGCTGCACGACATCGGCCGCTTCCTCGACCGGCAGGGGCACCACGCCGAGGCCCTCGCCTTCATGGAGCGAGCCTTCGCGAAGGGGGAGTTCTCGGAGTTCCTGATCCGTGACATCGCGGACCTGCACGTCGAGGCCAATCAGCCCGCCGTCGCCGCGAGGTGGCTCTCCCGGCTCGCGGATCACTGGGGAACCGTCGCCAACGGCGGCTCGGGCGTGGATCGCACCCTGCGCGGGCATCGCCGGCTCTCGGACCTCAAGCGCGAGATCGAGGAGCTGGAGGGATCGGGCGCCGTGGTCACCGACCCCTGAGGAGGGTCACGCCCCCAACGCAGCCGCCACGGCGGCGTCGGCGAGCTCGTCGCGGCGGACGCCGCGGGCCTCTCCCTCGTAGCTCAGGATCAGCCGGTGACGTAGGGCTGGCCGCGCGACGGCGCGGATGTCCTCATCGCTGATGTTGAGTCGGTTCGCGAGGAGCGCGCGGGCCTTGGCCGCCAGGAGGATCGCCTGGCCGCCCCGCAGGCTCGACCCGTACCGGACGTGGGAGCGGATCGCCTCGGGCGCGGTCTCGTGGTCCGGGTGGGTCGCGAGGATGATCGCGGCGACCCTCTCCACGACGTCCGAGGGCGCGGCCACCTCTCGTACGAGCGCCTGCAGACGCAGCCACTCCTCCCTGCTGAAGGAGGGGGGTGCCGCCTCCCCCGGGCTGCCGGTGGTCGCCGAGAGGATCGTGGTCAGGTCCGCGTGGTCGGGAAGCTGGAGCTCCAGCTTGAAGAAGAAGCGGTCGAGCTGGGCCTCGGGGAGCGGGTAGGTGCCCTCCTGCTCGATCGGGTTCTGGGTCGCGACCATGAAGAACGGCGGCGTGAGCTTGTAGGTCTCCCCGTGCAGGGTGACCTGTCGCTCCTGCATCGCCTCGAGGAGCGCGCTCTGGGTCCGCGGGGTTGCGCGGTTGACCTCGTCCGTCAGGAGGACGTTGGTGAACACCGGGCCCTTCTCGAAGTCGAAGGAGCGCGCGCCGGAGTCGTCGTCCACCCGCAAGACCCGGGTTCCGAGCACGTCGGAGGGCATCAGGTCCGGGGTACATTGGAGCCGCTGGAACCGGAGGTCCACCGCCTCCGACAGCGCATGAACGAGCGTCGTCTTGCCGAGGCCCGGCGCCCCCTCCAGGAGCACGTGGCCGCCCGCCATGAGGGAGAGGATGAGGTACTCGACCGTCTCCTCCTGGCCGAAGAAACGGCTGTTCAGCCGGCCCTTCAGCTCGCGAGCGGCGGCCCTGAGGCGCTGGAGCTCCTCATCGAGGCGTTCGGTTTCAGTCACGGGATGCCGGGCGGGGGTGGGATCTCTCCCCGGGGAGGAGGGGAACGGGCGATGGGGGCCTTGGGGCCCGCCGTGCGCACGATAACCGGGCGCCTGAATCCGGTCGCCCCCGGGGTCGGGTCTCCGCGCCGCGGACGGGGCGCGGCCAGGAAGATCCCCCGTCCCATCTCGCCTGCGTGACCCTTTTCATCTCCGGTTCGGGATTGCATCTTGGGGAGGATGAACAGCGCGAACGAACTCACCGGCACTCCTCTGCTCGAGGGGCCGGTGGCCAGCGCCGAGACCATGGTGGAGTCCGAGGTCGAGGAACGTCTCGGCCGTCTCTGGAGGGTCATCTGCCACGACGACCCTCACACGACCATGGACTTCGTGGTGGAGGTCCTGATGACCGTCTTTCGTCAACCCTCACCCCGCGCCTTCGAGCTCATGCTGTGCGTCCACCACGCCGGGAGCGCCTTGATCGGCTCATGGCCGGAATCGGTGGCCCGCAAGAAGGTCGCCAGGGCACAGGCCAGAGCGAGGATGGACGGGTTCCCGCTGACGTTCTCGGTCGAAGTCGACGACTGACACCCACCTTCGGGTGAGGGTTCTGGCCCCGAGGGGGCGGGCCTCGCCAGTCGTTCGGTCCACGAGCATGACCTCCACCTACGTCCCCAGGCAGCGCGATTGGTCGCTGGACGCGGTGTTCGACGGCGTGAGCGCCGCCGACGTCACGTGCTCGAAGGAAGGGCTGAGCGAGGCGGAGCCCCGGCTCTGGATCGACCTCGCTGCGGAGTGGGACGCGCGCCTGCTCGAGGCGCACATCGTGGAGGGTGACCGCGGCTTCTCCGCGGACTTCCATGCCTTCCTCCGGGTGTGGGCCGAGGACGAGGAGCGTCATACGGAGGGCTTGCTGCGGCTGTACTCCCTGGTGACGGGCGAGCCCACCGACTCCGTACGGAGCCGCCTGATGGAGAGGGCGGGGGACTTCGGCAGCGTGGAGCCGCTGCTCGACGGGGAGTTCGAGGTGCTCGTCCTCCTGGCTTACGACGAGGCCATGAGCACGGCCGGGTACGGGGAAGACATCCCGTTCTACCGTTCCCTCGGACCCGCCTCCTTCGGCCGGCTCCTGCGGGAGCTCAAGAACGACGAGGCGATGCACTACCGCAACGCCGTCGAGCTGCTCGTCCACGCCCACAGCGACCGGCTGGGGGACGTCCCCGGCGTCGTCGCTCGGGCCGTCGCGTTCGACGAGGCCCAGGAGGAGTACCGCGCGACGTTCGTGCTGGACCACGCCACCGATCAGTTCGATGGCGCCCGGATGGAGCGCGTGGGGCAGTCGGTCGTCCGCACCATTCAGCGTCGCATGCGTCGTCAGCTGGACCGCTAGCGGGTCAGGACGAAGGCCGCCGTCAGCATTACCTGGGCGAGGGCGACGCCGGTGCCCAGTCGCGCCTCGCGGCTGGCGGAGCCCTGCCGGTTGAGCCAGTCGGCCAGGCCCAGGGCCCCGGCGGGGATGAGGTAGGGGGAGATGGGCGCGAGCTCCGGCGAGCCGGCGACGATGGGCGCGAGGAAGGGGAGGCACCAGGCGACCATCCAGACGGGCGCGCGCTTCGCCTCGACGCTCCGCTGGGCGATGAGCAGCTGGTAGATGCCGAACAGGCCCGCGCCGAAGCCGATGGGGGCGGCGACCAGCCACTCGAGCCAGGCTGACGGGGACGGACCTTCGGCGCCCGCGAGGGCGCGAGTCACCAGGTGATCCACCCTCAGGGACTCGGAGGGCCCTGCGAGCCCGATGGCGATCGACATCATGAGGACGGCGACCACGGAGAAGGCCGTGATCTGAGCCTCGCGCCGGTAGTCGGGGTGTCGCGCGACGGCCCAGGCGGTCGCGGGGACCAGGAGGACGAGCTCCATGTGGAGCATGAAGGCGACGCCGAAGCAGACGATCGCGCGCCACTGGTAGCCGCGCTGGGTGTCCTGGGGCTGCCGGAAGAGCGACCACAGCAGGAGGCTCGCGCCGAACATGCCGGGGGCGTAGTCGATGGGGGAGGTCGCGCCGACCCAGCTGTAGGGGGCTGCGAAGGCGGCGATCGAGGCGGGCAGGCTCGCGGTCCGTCGGAAGCCGAGCCCGCGCAGGAAGGCGAGGGTCAGCGTGAACGCAGCGCCGAGGCAGAGGGCGGCGATGAGCCGGATGGCGCTGTCGCCGTCCATGCCGTCCACGGTCCCCACGAGGCCGCTCCCCAGGGGAAAGAGGAGCCCCTGGGTGATCGCCTCGTCGGTGCCGTTCAGTCGAAGGGCCGCCTCGCCCCCTCCGGTGAAAGGGGCGCTCGCCGGCCAAGACATGGCCAGGGCAGAGACCAGCAAGCCGTAGCCGACGTCCTGGATCCGCTGCCGCTGTTCGATGGCGCCCATGACGCGGCGCAGCAGCCGGCGGCGCTTCCTGGGGTCAGCGCTCCCTGCCCGCTGGCCTTCGCTCTCAGCGGCCATGACCCGCAGGCGCCTTCGCCTCGTCGACGGGCGCCTGTCCACCGACCTCGCGCCCCGTGGACTCCTCCGTGGAGGCGCCCGAGGTCCAGACCTGGGGGAGGCCGTCACCGCAGATCCATACGCGCCCGGGAGGCTCCTTCGGAGGCGCGGTCAACACGGTGACGCCGAGGCGTCGTTGGAGCAGGTAGGCCTCGTCGGAGTCGAGGTCCTCGACGACCGCGATGTCCCCGGCCTCGAACTCGCCGGCGCTGGTGGCCGCGAAGTAGGTCGTATCGGCGGGCGCCAGGCGGACGGCCATCACGGCCAGGGTGACCTGAGCGGCGGCCAGCGCGGCTGCCCAGCGCAGGGCGCCGTCGGGCCTCGCCCTGCGGGAGAGCGCGTTGGCGGTGAGCAGGGCGAGGGCCGGGACGAGGGTCGCGCCCGCCTGGGCACCGGCGATCAGGGCCAGGGCCACGCTGGCGGCCAGCCATGCCACCAGCCACGGGGGCGGGGGGGCCTCCTCCTCCTGCCGGAGCCAGCCCAGGGGGACGACGAGGAGCGCGGCGCCGCCGAGCAGGGCGAGGTCCACCCAGGTGCCGAAGATCACCTCAGCGTCCGGGGCCGCGGTGGCCCGGGACATGCCGCAGAGGGCCAGGAGGCCAGCCGCGGCGACGGCCAGACGGATGCGGTAGCCCCGACGCCCGCTGCGCCCGCCATCGTGGGGCGCGGCGATGGCGGCGAGGAGCAGGGCGCTGGAGAGCGCGACGAGCGGGCCGTCCGAGGGGAGCCTGCCGTGCATCAGCAGCAGCGGCGACAGGACGGCGATCAGGGCGGAGACGAAGGCCACGCGGCCGTTGAAGCCCGCGGCCTTGAGGGCCAGCCCCACCGCCGGGAGCGTGGCGCCGAGGGCCAGGGCGGAGGCGAGGAAGGCGGCGGCCTCGATGCCGATTCCGCTCCTCCCGATCGCCGCGAGGGCCGCGTGGAAGGGGGCCAGCGGGCTGGCGCTGTCGGCCGCGAACTCCGTGGTGGAGCGGATCAGGATCTCGGCGAGCGGCGTCCCCGCCGCCAGCAGCGAGATCCCGGCGCCGGTGAGCACCCAGGCCGCCGCCGGGACCTCGCGGTCTCGCCAGTCGGAGCGGGCCACGGCTTCGAGGAGGTCCTCCCTCGGGAAGAGGTTCCCGTCGTTCGCGATGTCCAGGGGTTCAGACTTCAAGGGCGATCAGGCGAGCAGTTCGTCGAGGAGGTCCCCGTCGAGCGGTTGACCCATGATCACGTCGCCGACCCCCCGCGCGAGCACAAACTCGGGCGCGCCGACGGACCCCTTCTTGTCATGGGCGAGGCCCGCCCGAAGGGCGGCAGGGGTCAGCTGATCCTCGAGGCCGTGAGACGCGCGGAGGGCCTGGAGGGAGGACGGCAGGCCAGCGCGGTCGAGCAGAGCCGTCGTCCGTTCGGTCAACGCGCTCGCGGCCCCGAGGGTCGCCTCCGCCGCGCGCGCGGCGAGCGCGAGCCCCACGCCAACCGCGATGCCGTGGGGGACCTTGCCGTACCCCGCGGCGCTCTCGATGGCGTGGGCGAAGGTGTGCCCGAGGTTGAGGGCGCGGCGTGGGCCGCGCTCCTCGGGATCGGAGACCACCACCCTCGCTTTCACCCGGACGGAGGCCTCGACGACGGTCGCCAGCGCGGCCGGATCGCGGTCCATGAGGGGGAGCATGAGCTGCTCCACCAGGCACAGTGACTCCTCGCCGCCGATGATGGAGGTCTTGATGACCTCACCGAGGCCGCTGGCGAACTCGTCGTCTGGGAGGGTGGCGAGCAGGGCGGTGTCGCAGAGGACCCCGGCGGGCTGGTGGAACGAGCCAGCGAGGTTCTTGCCCGCTCGGAGATTGATCGCCGTCTTGCCACCGACGGAAGCGTCCACCTGGGCGAGCAGGGTGGTTGGCACCTGGAGGACGTCGATGCCGCGCTTGAAGAGTGAGGCGGCGAGCCCGCCGAGGTCTCCCACCGTTCCGCCGCCGTGGGCGACGAGCATCGAGCCCCTCGAGAGCGCGGAGTCGGCGCAGAAGTCGAGGGCCCGGGCCAGGCCGTCCATGGACTTCAGGGCCTCGCCAGCGTCGACCTCGAGGGTGGGCACGCCCTCGAGGAGCGGGCCGTGGAGGGAGATCACCCGGCGGTCCGCGATGACCGCGACCCGGTCGCGGCCGGCCGTGAGGGCGAGGGCCTCCGACGAGGCGCCAGGCCCCACGATGACCTCGTGCTGCTGACCCTCGAGGGCGATCTGGATGGCGACCATCTGGGGGTCTGCTGGCCTCAGACGGCGCTGGCCTCGCGGCCCTCGCGCTGGCGGCGGCGGCGGACCATGTCCTCGCGGAGCCGGGCGCTCTTCCGCCGGTCGGCGCGCAGCAGCAGGAAGATCACGATCACCCTGAAGGTGGTCGCGCCCACCACCCCCACCGCGATGGGCGCCACCG
>CAZEFP010000035.1:0-13495 GCA_964511565.1 uncultured Planctomycetaceae bacterium | reverse complement strand
CCTCGTGCTGCATGCGCCTCGGCGCTCGGCTCAGCGGTCGAGCAGCAGGTCGATCTCCGGCCGCAGCGTCTGGAGCTCGTCGGGCTTCTTGATCGGCAAGAAGCGCGAGTCGGCGCCCTCGCGCTGGATCTGCAGCCAGTTGGTCGAGAGGTGCGCGGTCATCTCGCCGATCAGGTGCTCGATCTGCACGGCCTTGCGGCCCTCGACGTTCTTCTGCACGAAGTAGCGGCCGAGCTCGACGTCCTGGTCCAGGGCGTCGGCGTTGAAGGTCATCGTGTTGCAGTTGAACACGCTCGAGATGCTCGCGTCGAAGCCGTCCGGGTAGCGGATCTGCTCGACCAGCTGCACGCGGTCCTTGTAGAGATAGGGCGCGCCGCCGACGTCTCCGTCCCACTTGGGCGCGAGCTCGCAGGTGGTCTGGCGGCCGCTCTGGATGTGGTGGCCGAGCACGGCGGGGTCGGCCGTCGCGCCGAGGTTGTCGACGTTGCGGACGAACACGTACTTGCCGCCGGCGTCGCGGAACCGCTGCAGCGCGCCCGACGCGCGGATCGCCGGCGCGAAGTCGCCGTGGCCGGGACCGAACGGCGCCAGCTCGCCGCTGTCGAGCCGGAACAGCTCGCCGGTCTCGGTCATCCGCAGCTGCACGAACTGGGTGAAGTGCTCGACGTCCGCTGGATCGGCGCCGAAGTTGGCGTGCTCTTCGAAGTGTGCTCTGGTGGCTGCGTCGGTCGCGAAGCTGTTCATCAGCAGCACGCGGACGCGGCCGC
Organism: uncultured Planctomycetaceae bacterium; assembly: GCA_964511565.1. GTDB lineage: Bacteria > Planctomycetota > UBA1135 > UBA1135 > Saltatorellus. The sequence continues at coordinate 12,728 of CAZEFP010000035.1, read as the reverse complement.
CCGCGGCCTCGCCGACCGCGCGCGCGTTGTCCATCGCGAGGCCGAGGAACGAGCGGCCGTCGCGCACTTCGACGACGCCCTTTACGACGCCGCCGAATCGGGTCGCCATGCCGCCGTTCAGCACGCAGACAGCCAGCTCGCCGCGCGCGATCGCCTCCTGGCCGAGCTGGGCGAGCTCGGCGTGTTCGGCGCTACCGGACGCGGGTAGGGCGCCGAGCTCGCTCGCCGGCGGCGCCGCCAGCGGCGCGTCGACGACGTTGTTGGCGGCGCAGAAGGCGCCGTCGGCCACCTTGCGCTGCCAGTCGGCCTGCATCTCGGCGTCGTAGCCGAACGCCTCGAGGGTCTCGATTTGTGCGTGGTCGGATTCGTTCACGCAGGGGAGGGTATTCCGCCGGGGTGTCGTGGTCCACGCCCTGTCATGGGGGGATCGGGCCGGCTCGATCTCGGCGGCGCCCGCCGCGGGGTGCGCCGCTCACGAAGTTCTGCGCAGCAAGAGCAGTGCGCTTGGGTTGCGCGAGGTGATACGACGATGTTCTGAGCGGCTCGCAGCCTGCCTGAGCAGCGACCAAACCCCTCGACTAACTATGAAGATTGCCGTTGTCGGAACCGGCTACGTTGGACTCGTCACCGGGTCATGCCTCGCAGACGTGGGCATGCGCGTCACCTGCGTCGATGTCGACGCGAAGAAGATCGCCAACCTGCACCAGGGGGTCCTCCCGATCTACGAGCCCGGGCTCGAGGACATCGTCGAGCGCAACACCAAGGCCGGTCGCCTGAAGTTCACGACCGACCTCGGCGAGGCGATCGACGGCGCCGAGGCTGCGTTCATCGCCGTGGGCACGCCGCCCGGGGAGGACGGCAGCGCCGACCTGCAGTATGTGCTCGCGGTCGCCAAGGAGATCGGCGAGAAGATGGGCGACTACCTCGTCGTCATCACCAAGAGCACGGTCCCGGTCGGCACCGCCGAGAAGGTCCGCAAGGAGCTGGCGGCGGCGCTCGCCGCGCGCAGCTCGGACCTGCCGTTCGACATCGCGAGCAACCCGGAGTTCCTCAAGGAGGGCGCTGCGATCGAGGACTTCATGAAGCCCGACCGCATCGTCTGCGGCGTGTCCAGCGACCGCGCGCAGGAGGTGATGGCGCGGATCTACAAGCCCTTCACGCTCAACGGCCACCCGGTCTTCTTCATGGACGTGCCGTCCGCGGAGATGACCAAATATGCGGCCAACGCGATGCTGGCGACCAAGATCTCGTTCATGAACGACATCGCCAACCTCTGCGAGCTGCTCGGGGCCGACGTCAACGCGGTGCGCAAAGGCATCGGCAGCGACCCGCGGATCGGCAACCGCTTCATCTACCCCGGCATCGGCTACGGCGGCAGCTGCTTCCCCAAGGACGTCAAGGCGCTGGTGCGAACCGGCGCGGAGAGCGGCTACCAGCTGCGGATCCTGCAGTCGGTCGAGGACGTCAACGAGGCGCAGAAGTCGGTGCTCTTCGACAAGGTCCAGAAGCACTTCGGGGACCTGCAGGGCAAGCACTTCGCCATGTGGGGGCTGAGCTTCAAGCCCGAGACCGACGACATGCGCGAGGCGCCGGCGCTGGTCCTGTGCGAGCAGCTGCTCGCTGCGGGCGCGACCGTGACGGCCTACGACCCGGTCGCGATGGAGGAGGCCAAGCACATGATCGGCGACAAGATCAACTACTCCGAGGACGCCTACGGCGCGCTCGAGGGCGCCGACGCGATGCTGCTGGTCACCGAGTGGCGCGAGTTCCGCGTGCCGGACTGGGGCCGCGTCAAGTCGCTGATGAAGGGGGCTGCGATCTTCGACGGCCGCAACATCTACACGGGGTCCGAGCTCGCCGGCATCGGCTTCCACTACGCCGGCATCGGCGTCGCGGACGCGTCGCCGGGCGAGTAGAACTCCAGAGCCCCAACCAAGACACACATGCCACGCATCCTGATCACCGGCGCCGCGGGCTTCCTCGGCTCGCACCTGTGCGATCGCTTCATCCGTGAGGGCTACGAAGTGGTCGGCATGGACAACCTGATCACCGGCGACCTCCGCAACCTGGAGCACCTGTTCCCCGAGGCGGCGTTCACGTTCTACAACCAGGACGTCAGCGACTACATCCACGTCGCCGGGCCGCTGGACTACATCCTGCACTTCGCGTCGCCGGCCAGCCCGATCGACTACCTGAAGATCCCGATCCAGACCCTGAAGGTCGGCTCGCTCGGCACGCACAACTGCCTCGGCCTCGCCAAGGACAAGGGCGCGCGCATCCTGGTCGCGTCGACGTCGGAGGTCTACGGCGACCCGACCGTGCACCCGCAGACCGAGGAGTACTGGGGCAACGTCAACCCGGTCGGGCCGCGCGGCGTCTACGACGAGGCCAAGCGGTTCCAGGAGGCCATCACGATGGCCTACCATACCTACCACGGCCTGGAGACGCGCATCATCCGCATCTTCAACACCTACGGCCCGCGCATGCGCCTCAACGACGGCCGCGCGCTCCCGGCGTTCATGTCCCAGGCCCTGGAGGGCCGGCCGATCACGGTCTTCGGCGACGGCTCCCAGACCCGCTCGTTCTGCTACGTGGACGACCTGGTGGAGGGCATCTGGCGCCTTCTCAACTCGGACGAGCCGGAGCCCACGAACATCGGCAACCCCGCCGAGATGACGATCCTCGAGTTCGCCCGCAAGGTGGTGGAGCTCACCGGCTCCGCCTCCGAGATCTCCTTCCGCGATCTCCCCGAGGACGACCCCAAGGTGCGCCAGCCGGACATCACCAAGGCCCGGACGATCCTGGGCTGGGAGCCGACCGTCGACCTCGACACCGGACTCCGCCGCACCCTCGAGTACTTCCGAACCAAGGTCGAGGCGCCTGCCCCGACGCCCGGGAGCTGAGGCCAGGAACCTGCCATGTGTGGAATCGTCGGAGCCTCCGTCGCGAGCGGGGACGTGGTGCCGGGCCTCGTGAAGGGGCTCTCGGTGCTCGAGTACCGGGGCTATGACAGCGCCGGGATCGCCGCGGTGGTGGACGGGGAGCTGCGGGTGCGCAAGCGCCGGGGTCGGCTCTCCAATCTCGAGGAGGCCCTGGAGGACGGGGCCCTCGCCGGCGGCGTCGCGGGGATCGGGCACACTCGCTGGGCGACCCACGGGGTACCCAGCGACGTGAACTCTCACCCGCACACGGGCGCGTCGGGCCGGGTCGCCGTCGTGCACAACGGGATCATCGAGAACTACGCGCTGCTCAAGCGGGAGCTCCTCGGGCGCGGGGAGTCCTTCCTCTCGGAGACGGACACCGAGGTGCTCGCGCGCCTCATCGACCAGACTTGGGCCGAGGAGGGCACGGACCGGGCCGCGCTCATGCGGGCCATGCGCCGAGCCCTGGGTAAGGTCTCCGGCTACTACGCCATCGCCGTGCTGGCGAGCACGGACGACGGGACCTGCCTCCTCGCCATGCGCCAGGGGCCCCCGCTGGTGGTGGGGACCACCGAGGAGGGGGGCTTCCTCTCCTCTGACGTGCTCGGGCTGATCCCGCACACCCGCGAGGTCGTGTACCTCGAGGACGGGGACCTCGCAGAGCTCGAGCCGGGTCGCCTGACGGTCACCGACGCCGCCGGCGAGGCGGTGGAGCGGCCCGTGCGGGAGGTGGAGTGGGACCCCTCCGATTCAGGGAAGGGTGGGTACCCCCACTTCATGCTCAAGGAGATCCACGAGCAGCCCGACGTGATCGAGCGCACCTGCATGGACCGCATCGACCTCGCTGCGGGCGACGTACGCTTCGAGGGGGGGGCCTTCGACGACGCCTTCTGCAACTCCATCGAGCGCATCCAGATCCTCGGCTGCGGGACGGCGCTCCACGCCGGCCAGATCGCCCGCTATCTGATCGAGGGCCTCGCAGGGCTCCCGGTGGAGTTCGACTTCGCCTCGGAGTTCCGCTATCGCTCCCCGCGGGTCGCCCCCGGGACGGTGGCCCTCGCCATCACCCAGTCCGGCGAGACCGCCGACACCCTCGGCGCCACCCGGCTCGCCAGGGACCTGGGGGCCCGGATCGCCTCCATCTGCAACGTGGCGGGGTCCTCCCAGGTCCGGGAGTCCGAGGCCACGATCCTGACCCACGCCGGCCCCGAGATCGGGGTCGCGAGCACCAAGGCCTTCACGGCGCAGCTGACCGCGGCGGTACTCCTCGCCGTGCGCATCGCCCGCAGCCGCGGGACCATGTCCGCCGAGGAGGGCCGCGCGCTGCTCACCGAGCTCTCCGAGCTCCGACCCAAGGTCGAGTCCCTGCTCACCCAGGAGTCGGTGGCGCGCACCCGGGACGCCGCGCGCACCCACGCGGGGGCCCGCGGGTTCCTGTTCCTGGGGCGCGGCGTGAACTTCCCCGTGGCCCTCGAGGGGGCGCTCAAGCTGAAGGAGATCGCCTACGTCCACGCCGAGGGCTACGCCGCAGGCGAGATGAAGCACGGCCCCATCGCCCTGATCGATCCGGGCATGGCGGTGCTGGTGATCAACGCCGAGGGGCAGGTGGCGGAGAAGACCCGCTCCAACATCGAGCAGGTCAAGGCCCGCGGGGGCGTCACGGTCAGCGTGGGCTCCGACGGCGCGAGCCACGCCATCGCCGACTCCTACGTGCCCGTGCCGCGCTCCTCGGAGTGGCTCTCGCCCATCCTGAACACCATCCCCCTGCAGCTCATCTCGTACCACATCGCCGAGATCCACGGCTGCGACATCGACAAGCCGCGCAACCTCGCCAAGAGCGTGACCGTCGAGTGAACGAAGCGCCGTCCCCCGCGACGGCCGCGATCGCCCTTCCGCTTTTCCCATGAAGATCCTCGTCACAGGCGGAGCCGGCTTCATCGGCTCGCACCTCGTGGAAGCGCTCTTGAAGCGCGGGGACGAGGTCGTGATCCTCGACTCGCTCAACGACTTCTACGACCCCGCCATCAAGCGGGGCAATCTGAAGTGCATCGAGCGCACGGCCGGGGCGGCCATGGGGGAGGGGCCCGTGGACTTTGTGGAGGGGGACATCCGTGATGAGGGTCTGGTCGGCGGGCTCTTCGAGCGGGGCTTCGATGCCGTGGTGCATCTCGCGGCCATGGCAGGCGTGCGCCCCTCCCTCGAGGACCCGCTCCACTATCAGGACGTGAACCTCCGGGGCACCATGGTGCTCCTCGAGGAGCTCCGCAAGCGCCCCCGGACGCGCTTCGTGTTCGCCTCCTCGTCCTCGGTCTATGGGGGCAACACGGACGTCCCCTTCAAGGAGTCCGCCGACGTGCCCCGGCCCGTGTCTCCCTACGCGGCGACCAAGCGATCGGGCGAGCTGCTCTGCTACACGCACCATCACCTCTACGGGATCCCGACCACCTGCCTCCGCTTCTTCACGGTCTTCGGGCCTCGCCAGCGCCCGGAGATGGCGATCCACAAGTTCGTGCGCATGACCCTCGAGGGCGAGCCGCTGCCCTTCTTCGGGGACGGGAGCACCCGGCGCGACTACACCTACGTGGATGACATCGTGGACGGCGTGGTGCGCTCCATCGACCGCTGCGAGGGCTACGAGATCTACAACCTGGGGGAGTCGGAGACGACCTCACTGTCGGAGCTCGTGGCGCTGATCGGCGAGGCCTGCGGTGTGGAGCCCGTCCTGGATCGGCGCCCGATGCAGCCCGGGGATGTCCTGATCACCTACGCGGACACGTCCAAGGCTCGAAAGGAACTCGGATATTTGCCGAGCACCAAGGTCGCCGAGGGGCTCAGGCGATTCGTCGCGTGGTACAGGGACAACGCGATGGGCGCGGACGGGTCCAGCGCCTCGATCTGAGGCTCACCAAGTTGGCCACGGGGGGCACTCCGGACGGTATGGTTCCAGCCCCGACGGGCCCGGTGACGACCCCTCGTACAGGTCGCGGCGGCCCCACCCGGCTCATGCACTCCCTTCCCAGGCCCGGCAAGCTCGAACCCCTCGCTCGGCCGGGATGGACCCCCTGATCCATGGCAGACAACGGCAACACCAGCGCAGCGGCGCCTGAGACGAGCGGGCGGCCCCGGCGGGTCCTCGTGACCGGCGGCGCGGGCATGCTCGGGAGCCAGGTCCTCCTCGCTGTCCCCGATGACATCGAGGCCCTCGGGACCGACATGCGAGAGGCGCCCGGGGTGGACGTCTCGGGGGTGGACCTCACGGACGCCGAGCAGGTGGCCGCGCTGTTCGAGCAGCTGGCTCCCATCGACGGCGTCATCCACACGGCGGCCTACACCGCGGTGGACCGGGCCGAGGAGGAGCCGGAGCTCGCCGCGGCGATCAACGGGGACGCGTGCGGCGTCCTCGCGCGAGCAGCGGCGGCGGCGGGGATCCCCATGGTGCTGGTCAGCACCGACTTCGTCTTCGACGGCGAGGCCTCCACGCCCTACACCGAGGACGCGGCCACCAACCCGCGGTCCGTGTACGGGGCGACGAAGCTGGACGGGGAGTCCCAGGCCCTGGCGGCCCATCCAGAGGGCGCCAAGGTGGTCCGGACCCAGTGGCTGTACGGCCCGCGGGGGAGCCACTTCCCGCACACGATGCAGCGGCTCGCCAAGGAGCGGGACCGCCTCAAGGTGGTGAGCGACCAGGTGGGATCGCCCACCTCGACCCTCGAGCTGGCGCCCGCCCTGTGGGACGTGCTGATCTCGGGGGAGCCCGGGGTCTGGCACGCGGCCTGCGACGGAGCGTGCTCGTGGTTCGACCTCGCGGTGGCCACCATCGACGCCAGCGAGATCGAGGGCGTCGAGGTGGAGCCCTGCACCACGGACGAGTTCCCTCGCCCGGCCTCGAGGCCGGCTTACAGCGTCCTCGACTGCTCGAAGCTGGAGCGCCTGCGGGGCAAGCCCATGGCGCCGTGGAAGGACGCCCTCCTCACCTATCTCGGAACCGAATCCTCATGACACGCACCGTTCTCGTCACCGGCGGAGCCGGGTTCATCGGCAGCAACTTCGTCCAGATGCTCCGCGAGGATCGGCCGGACTGGCGCGTCATCAACCTCGACGCGCTCACCTACGCCGGCAACCTCGAGAACCTCACGGCTGTCGAGGGGGACGCGGAGTACACCTTCGTCCACGGGGACATCACCAGCGCGGAGGACGTGGAAAGGGCCTTCGCGGCGGGTGGAGAGAGCGGCGTGAGCGACGTGGTCCACTTCGCTGCCGAGAGCCACGTGGACCGCTCCATCGCGGGGGGGCTCCCCTTCGTGAAGTCCAACGTGATGGGGACCCAGATCCTGCTGGACGCCGCTCGCGAGCGGAGTGTGGAGCGGTTCGTCCACGTGTCCACCGACGAGGTCTACGGCTCCCTCGGGAAGACGGGGTTCTTCACCGAGGAGACCCCGCTGTCGCCCAATTCGCCCTACTCGGCGAGCAAGGCCGGTAGCGACATGCTCGTGCGCGCCGCCCACGAGACCCACGGCTTCCCGGCTCTGATCACGCGCTGCTCGAACAACTACGGGCCCTACCAGTTCCCCGAGAAGCTCATCCCCCTGATGATCGCCAACGCGCGCGAGGACAAAGCGCTCCCCGTGTACGGCGACGGCATGCAGATCCGGGACTGGCTCTACGTCCGGGATCACTGCGAGGCGATCCTCGCCGTGCAGGAGCGCGGTCAGGTGGGGGAGGTCTACAACATCGGCGGCCACAACGAGTACCCCAACATCGAGATCGTCCGCGCCATCCTCGGGCACCTCGGCAAGCCTGAGTCCCTGATCGAGTACGTGACCGATCGCCTCGGCCACGACCGCCGCTACGCCATCGACGCCCGCAAGATCGACGAGACCCTGGGCTGGAAGCCCCGATACACCTTCGAGCAGGCGCTGCCCATGACCCTCCAGTGGTACCTGGACAACGACGCCTGGCTCCAGAACGTCCGCTCGGGGAGCTACCGGGACTACTACGCGGCTCAGTACGGGGCCTGATCCCTCGCGCCTGGGGCCCTGGCCAGGTGGCTTCCTCGACTATCACAATGGGTCATCGGCCCACGCGGATAGACTGGGAAGCGAGCCCTCCGCGGAGGAGGCGGCCGGGTCCCGTTTCGGATCAACCCGCCCCCCCTCGCCGGTCGATGGAACAAAAAGAACCCCGGCCCTCCCGATCCCAGGCCAATCTCTCGGACCTGGCTGACAGATGCGATTCCTGACCCCAAGCTCCCGCCACTCGGCCTCGCCGCTGATGCTCCTGATCGCGCTCCTCGCGTGTGGGCTCGCGGCCTGCCACTCGGCGCCCAGCAAGCGAACCCTCCAGTACATGAACCAGGAGGGCTTCGGTCGTCGCTACAGCGGTAACGCGCTGGAGGAGAACTACCTCACGATCGGGGACCAGGTGCAGATCGCGGACATCGCCCACCCCGAGCTCAGCCTCGGCACCACGGTGGACATCGACGGGACGATCCTGCTCCCCGAGGTGGGGCGGATCCACGTGGCGGGCTACACCCGCTCCGACCTGGAGGCGGTCCTCGCCGAGCGGTACTCGCCGTACTACGAGACGCCGACCGAGATCGTGGTGGACATCACCACCTCCAACAAGGTGTTCTGGGTCCTGGGCGAGGTGCGGAACGGAGGCGAGTTCGAGTTCCTCGGGAACGAGACCGTCATCGACGCCGTGGTGGACGCCCAGCCCAACCGTGACTCGGCCAACCTGGGGCGGATCATGCTGATCCGAGCCGATCCCCAGGACCCGCTGCGCCTCCCCGTGAACTACTGGGACATCACCCGCGGCGACTCCACGACCAACTACACGCTCGAGGAGAACGACATCATCTGGGTGCCGCCGACGGTCCTCGCGGAGCTCGGTTACTTCATCCGGCAGCTCCTCTACCCCTTCACGACGGTGGTCCAGGCCATCAGCTCCGCCTTCTTCGGTGCGGGCCGGAACGGGCGCGGTGGCGCGGGCCGCAATGACCTGGGTGGCGACATCTTCAACTCATGGGGCTTCGGGGCCTTCTGATCCATGGCGATTGAAGTCGAAGCCGCAGGCCAGATTGACGAGTTCATCCGGATCCTCAAGCGCAGGATCTGGTGGATCGTGGTCCCCCTCTGCGTGATCGGGTCGCTGGGGTCGTTCTACGCGGTCATCGTGCCCAAGAAGTACGTGTCGGAATGCAAGGTCATGATCCGCGACCTCGGGGATGACGCGGGAGACTTCGGCAGGAACGCTGCGGAGACCGAGGGGCAGGTCGCCAAGGAGGAGTTGACCTCGATCGCTCGGATCAAGAAGGTCCTCGAGACCGACCTCAGGTGGAGTGAATACACCAGCCTCAACGGCCAGGAAAAGACGGACTTCGTCAAGGACAAGATCGAACCCGCGCTGTCGGTCAGCGTGGCCAGTTCCGGTCGGAACTCCGCTCGCCGATCGGTGACCATCCTGTTCGCGCACACGGATCAAGAGAAGGCGACCGCATTCCTCGATGCGCTCAAGACTCGCTGGACGGGGGAGGTTCTCAACGTAGCCAAAGGTCAGCGTGATGAACTTCTCGAGGTGTCGAAGCGCCGGCTGAGTGACGTGAACGCGGATCTGAACGCGATCAGGGAGGCGATCTCCAATATCCGCAGTGAGAACCAGCTCCCCCCGGCGATCATGACGCCCCAGGGGCCGGTCACCAGCCAACCGCAGGCATACGCGGAGCGGGACAAGGCTCAGGTCCGGATTCAGGAGCTCGCCGAGGAGATCCGAGAGGCCGAGGACGAGTTCAGGCTCAAGACCGCGGAGCGGGATAGCCTCCCGCCTGAGGACGCGGTGGAGTACGTGGATGATGATCCGCTCACCCTCGAGCTCAACGCCTTGGACGAGCAGATCAGCCGGGCAGAGCTCGATATCGAGTCGAAGGGCTGGGCGCCGGGCCACAGCGAGCGACGGAACGCCGAGCGCCTCATCCAGCAGCTCAAGTTGAAGCGGGACCGCGTGCGGACCGAGCGCGACGACCGGGCGTCCACCCGGCAAGTCGTGCGTCCGAACTCGAGGCGTGTGTTGCTCACAGAGGAGCTCCGTTCCCTCGAGGCGCAGATCAGCCTCAAGACGCGGCGGAAGGACGAGCTGGAGGTGCGGCTCGGAGAGTTGATGCAGGAGACCGAGCGGCTCAACGAGGCCTTCCGGCAGCTCGATGAGCTCACCGAGAACTTGCTCGTCGAGCAGACGACCAAGCAGACGCTCTCCGCCCAGGTGGAAGCGCTGGAGGTCGAGGTGGCAACCCTCGGTAGCGAGCAAGGGAACCCGTTCGAGGTCCAGCTGGAACCGACCATTCCGCTTCGGCCCACCTCACCGAACCCTTGGGCCATCGCCTTCGGCTCCATCGTCTTCGGTCTTGGCCTCGGGCTCGGGCTGGCGATCCTGCTCGAGTACAGCAAGAACTGCTTCCGGTCCCCGCGGGAGCTGTCGCGAGTCATGCCGCACCCGGTGCTCGGGACCATCAACGCGATCACGACGCGTCGCGAGCGCGCCCGGGCGTTCGTCGCGCGTGTCGCCCTGGGAGGAGGGTCCCTCGGGTTCGTGGTGGCGGTGACGTTCGTGACCTGGTCCTGGGCTCTGAATCCCGAGGCCCTGAACGTCGAGGTCAAGACCGCCATCGACAAGTTCCGTGGCCTGCTGATGTGATGCTGGCAGCGGGCCGAAGCTGGGGGAGGGGGGCGGACTAGGGGGTCATGCGCGATCTCATCGTCGCACTCTTCGCCCTGGGCGCGATCCCGGTGGCGTTCAAGCGGCCCATGGCGGGCATGCTGGCCTTCTCCCTGTTCGCGTACATGCGCGTCCAGGACCTCGCGTGGGGCTTCGCCAAGGGCCAGCGCTGGTCCATGTTCCTGGCGGTGGCGATGGTCAGCGGCTGGTTCTTCCAGCGGGAGCGGCCGAAGCCGATCTGGAACTTCCGGACGGGGCTGATGGTCTTCATGCCCATCTGGACCTTCATGGGCCTCTTCATCGCGGTCGGGCCCGACGCCTTCCTCTACCCGCGCTTCATCGAGTTCGTGAAGATCATCTTCGTCGGGATCTTCACGACGATGGTCGTCCAGCGGCGGGAGCACCTGCGGGCGCTGATGTGGGTCATCGGGATCTCATTCGCCTTCTTCGGCATGAAGAACGGGGTGGGGGCGATCATGAGCGGCGGAGCGCCCATCATCCGCGGCCCGGGGGGCATGCTCCTGGACAACAACGACTTCGCCCTCGCCCTCGCCATGGGGATCCCGATCATCGTCGGGCTGGCGTCGTCCGAGGTGAACAACTACTACCGCCGCTGGCTGAAGCTGTTCATCCCCTTCACCTACATCTCCATCTTCGCCACGCGCTCACGGGGGGGCTTCCTCTCGAGCGTGCTGGCCACGCTCGTTCTGGTCTGGCGCTCGAAGAACCGCTTCGCGGGCTTCTCGGTCATGGCCGCCTTCGGGCTCATCGGGCTCCTGGCGCTGCCTTCGAGCATGTTCGAACGCCTGGGGACGCTCCAGAACGTGGAGGCGGACGGCTCGGCCCAGGGACGGCTCAAGGCCTGGCGAATCGCGGGGGACATGATCCAGGACAACCCTGTCTTCGGCGTGGGCTTCGACCAGTTCCAGGCGAACTACCTTCAGTACGGAGAGCGAGCGGGCACGAAGTCCGGTACTCGTGTCGTGCACAACGCCTACCTTCAGATCTGGTCGGAGGCTGGGACGCCGGTCTTCCTGTGCTACGTCATGCTGCTCGTTCTCTCGGTGCTCGCCCTGCAGCGACTCCGGCGGAGAGCCGCCAAGGTCTACGAGCGCAGCTGGATCCTCTCCTACTGCACGGCGATCGAGGGAGCGCTGGTGACATTCATGTTCGGGAGCACGTTCCTGAACCGGGCCCATTTCGACCTGATCTACCACTACTTCGCCATCGTCATCGCCTTCGAGAGCATCGCGACGGCTGAGCTCGAGGCTCCCCGGGTGGCGGCCAGCGAAGGAGCCTCGCGGGGTGAGGCGTTCGTCCGTGAGGAGCAGTACGGGTTCGGCCGGCAGCCCCTCGCGCGGCGCGGGTTCCGGACGGCTGGGAGCGCGCCCCGGCAGGTCGGCGGTGGCGCCGGCTTCGCCTCACGGGAGGAGTCCCACTAGGGGAGGCCGGCGAGATGTGTGGATTCACCGGATTCGGTCTCCTGCCGAAGGGCAGCGAAGGACCTTTCGACCTCGAGCACCGAACCATGCTCGAGCGGATGAACGGGACCCTGGAGCACCGGGGCCCGGACGATGAGGGGTACTGCCTGCGGGCGCCCTTCGGGCTGGGGTTCCGCCGGCTCTCGATCATCGACGTCGCCGGGGGGCACCAGCCCATCGAGGCGCCCACGGGCGACCTCGCGGTCGTGGGCAACGGGGAGGTCTACAACTTCCAGTCGCTCCGCGAGGGGCTCAAGGGGCGGGGAGCGGAGTTCCAGTCGGGTTCGGACATCGAGACGATCCTCCACCTGTATCGAGAGCACGTGGCGCCCGGCGGTGGCGATCCCGGTGACCTGCTGGAGATCCCGCGCGCCCTGGTGGGGATGTTCGCCTTCGCCGTCGCAGATTGGCGCGACCCTGACTGCCCCCGGATCCTGCTCGGCCGGGATCGACTCGGCATCAAGCCGCTCTACTGGTGCGAGACCTCCGAGGGGCTCTTCTTCGGGAGCGAGGTGAAGTCGATCCTCGCGGCCGGGGTGACCGACAGGGAGATGCGCCGCGAGGCGCTCCTCGACTACCTGGTCCAGGGCTACGTGGGCGGACAGAACAGCGCCTG
>CAZEFP010000034.1:0-13553 GCA_964511565.1 uncultured Planctomycetaceae bacterium | reverse complement strand
AGCCCCTGCTGCGGTGGCGGGGAACTGGTCCACCACGAGGTCGTCCAGCATGCGGAATCGGGTCGCCACGAGACCCTCTCCGCATCCGAAGAGCACGAGGAGGGCGCCGATGGCCAGGGGCATGGTCCCCACCGCGGTGGGCGCGGCGTCCTGTGCCACAGGGCCGCGGGCTGAGGCGGGCACGATCGCCAGGAGCGGAAGCGCGGCGACCCACAGGAGCACGCACACGAGCCAGCTGGAGGGAGGGCCCCAGTTGGTGGCCATGAGCTCGCTCCACGGCTCGTTCGGGATGAGGACCGCGATGGCGAGGGCGAGGACGGCGACGAGGGCAGGCGCTGCCTTCGTGAACCCGAAGGGCGCCGAGGCGTGTTCTCCCTGATCGCGTGCAGCGTGTGCTATCCGGAGGGCCTCGAGGCTGACGGCAACCAGCCCGGCGCCCGAGAGGACCTTGAAGGACTCCTCCCACAGGTCCTTGGTCGCGCTGGGGGCAAAGAGGCTGTCGATCGCCGTGCTGATCGCCGCGAGGCCGAGGGCAAGGATGCCGAGCCAGCGGAGCCGCCGGGCGCTCCATAGCTCCCGCCAGCGCCAGGCCAGGACGCCGGCGGCGACGGCGGCATACCCGAGGACGACCACGTCGCTCCAGTTGCGCATGCCCATGGGCGCCGGGGTATCGAGCGACCTCGACAGGAGCTCATGACCCTGGAAGCGCTCGTCGATGCCCAGCAGGAACAGGCCCGCGGCTGCGACGGCCCAGAAGGCCCCGAGGGGGGAGCCGGCTGCGAGGACGTGGGCGACCCAGAAGAGCGCGGCCGCTCCCATGAGCCATGTGCTGTTGAGCAGGTCGATCGGGCCTCCCTCTCGGAAGAAGAGGTTGGGGCGGGCCTCGGGGCCGGCGGCGATCCAGGCCGCGATCCAGGCGCACGTCAGCCCGAACACCATCGAGGTCGCGCGCCAGCTGCCGCGGCTGGTGAAGGAGGCAGGAGAGGGCGGGGTGGGCGACGCCATGGGTCGACCCTAGCTGTCCGGCGAGGGTCGCCGAAGCATCCCGGCGGATCATGCCCCGCAGGAATTGTCCCTCTGGCCCGGTCGTTCAGGGATCACGCGATGACCAGGGGGCGCAGGTTCCTGCGGTGGGTCGCCCGACAACCCCGCCGGTCCCCTCTGCAGGGCCTCTCCGGGGAGGCGGGGAGAGGCCGAGCTGTCCCACCTTGTACAAGCGTCGCAAGGGGCAGTCTGGCGGATCGACGGGAGGCGTACACTCGAAGCACCCGTCCCAAGGTCGTGCCATGTGTCTCCCCATGCTCCGTCGACTCGCCCCGCTCCTCGCCGCGCAGGCGCTCTTCGCCCCCCTGCTCCCCGCCCAATCAACCGGTGCACCGCCGATCCCTCGGCAGGTCACGGCGCCGCCCGCGGACATCGAGAGCGGGCTCCTGAGGCTCCCCGATCCTGCGGCAGGCGCGGTCCGCTCCCGGGCCGCGCTGTTCGAGCTGCGGTGGGTCCCCGATGGACCCGGGGCTTGGCGAGCAGCCGTGGAGCTGCCCGTTGCTCGCGGTCCGCTCTCGCTGGCGGTGCAGGGCCACGGTGCCGGCGGGATGTCCGTCGCCCTCGAGGTCGCGGGCCGTGCCGGCCTGCTGGCGCAGGACGGCGTGACCCGAAGGGACCAGGTCCTCGCGGAGGAGCTCGGCGGTGAGGAGGTGCAGCGCTGGGACGTACCGTCGGTCCCGGGTGGACCCGCGCGGGTCGCCGTTCGCCTCCTCGGACCCCAGGTGCCCTCGCGCGCGCGGCTCGTGGTTCGGGACGCCCACCCCCTGACGGCGGCGGCCTTCGTGGACAGCCACGAGCTGGTGGTGGGCCGGCCCTTCGGGCTGGTGGCTCAGGTGGAGCGGAACCACGGGAGTGTCGGAGCGGTCCCCGCGGCCCCGGTGGTGGACCGCGCCTGGGCGGAGCTCTCCGGGTCCGGCGGCACCCGTCGGCTTCAGCTGGCCGACGACGGCCTGAGCGGCGACGGCGCCGCGGGCGACGGGCAGTTCGGCGCGCGCCTGCCCGCCGGGATCGGCGGCGACTACGCGGCGCGTGTCGTCCTCGCGGGCTCCAGCGGCGGGGGGCGTTTCCTCCGAACCACCCGGGTCACCTTCACGGTGGATGAGCCCAGGGTGGCGCTGACGGGCGACGTCTCCACCCGGGTGCTCGACACGAGGCGGCTTCGGCTCGACCTCGATGCGCTCATGCTCGGAGAGCCCCGGCGCCTCATGCTCTCCGCGGAGGTGTGGGCCCGGGACGAGGCGGGCGCGACGAGGCCCATGACCTGGCTCTCACGCATCGGCTCGCCGCGGGCCGACGCGCACCACGCCGGTCACTGGGATCTCTCCCTGTGGCTCGACGCGGGTTGGTTCTCGAACACGGGATTGCGGCCGCCCCTCGAGCTGCGGAACGTCCGCATCCAGGACCCCGATCACCTGGGAGTCCTCACACAGGTCCAGGCCCTGCCGGTCCCGGCGGGGCCGCTCCCTCCCTTCGCGGGCCGCGGGCGGGTCGCGCCCGAGTCCCTCTTCGGCCCGACGGCCAACGCGTCGGCGCCGCCGACGGTGACGACGGCGGCCCCCATGGATCCCGTGCTCCCGACCCCCGGGCTGGTGCTGTCCCACGGGTACTGCGCGTCGGGCAACCCGTTTCCCACCGGTGACTTCAGCCAGCCCCTCTTCGTGTTCTCGGACACCGGGCAGAACCGGAGCCACGACCAGTTCGCCCGGAGGATCGCGAACCAGGCCTCGGCCTACACGTCCTTCGGAGTGGTCGCCCACAGCCAGGGCGGCAACGCTGCGCTGCACCTTCTGACCTACTACCAGAGCCCCCTGGACCGCGCGCAGGGTCCCCGCCGGATCCAGAGCGTGGGCTCCCCGTACCAGGGGACGCCCCTGGCCTCCCTCGGCTTCTTCGCCTGTGGGGTCAACAACAACCTCACCACCTCCGGCGGGCCGGTCTGGTTGGCGGGGATCCCCAGCTGGGCGCGGGCCGAGGTGTACTACCGGACCACCGAGGAGGGCGGCTTCTTCGCCTGCCAGATCTTCACCGCGCTGCTGCTCGCGAACCCCGAGGACGGGACCACCGAGCGCAGCCGCGGCCAGCTCCCCGGAGCCCAGAACGACGGCCACGTCTCCGGGTGGTGCCACACGGTGCTGATGGCCGATCCGCCGCAGTGCGAGGACGGCGGTCGCAACGTGGTGATGGACTCCCTGGCGGCGCGCTGAGCCGGAGCGCGGGCAGCGGCCCCAGAACGGGGCCGGCGGCGGAGCCCGAGGGGCCCGCCGCCGAACGTTCATCACCGCCGACCCGCGCGGGGCCGGAGGATGAATCAGCAGTGGTTGCTGACGATGCGCTGGTCCTTGTGGCGCATGTCCCGGGTGGTCACGCCGTGGAGGCTGGAGAAGTCCACCGAGTCGAGGAACTCGAGGGCCGCCTCGAAGGACTCGAGCAGGTCCACCGCCATGTCACGGGTGAGGTTGCCCTTGACCACGATGCGGAACATCGACTGGTCGGCCTTGGCGTCGTGGAAGAGCGGTAGCGTCTCATCGCTGATGGGATGCTCGTAGCTCATCTTGTAGCCGCTGACGTACCAGTGGTGCTGGGAGAGCACGTGCTGGAGGTCGATGTCGTCGTAGGTGAAGCCCGCCTCCGGGTTCAACATGGCGGTGACGACGGGCAGGCAGTGCTGGTCCCCGTCGTCGAGGAGGACGAAGCGGGGCTTGCCCTCGTGTTGCATGGCGCGCAGCCCGTCCCTGAGGAAGCTGGCGTTGCGCATCATGTTCTCCTCCACCTGGCGATACCCCGCGAGGCCGAAGCGCAGCAGCTTGTAGAACTGCACATAGACGCCGCTGGCGGGACGGGAGAAGTTCAGCGTGTAGGAGTCGGCCTTGCCGCCCAGGTAGGTGACGGAGATCGCCACATGCTCACTGAGGTCGCGGCGCTCGCGCCACACGACCCAGCCGGTGCCGCAGCATGACTCCCCGTACTTGTGGCCGCTCGACGAGATGGAGAGGACGTTGTCGAGGCGGAAGTCCCAGGGGGGGAGGTCGGCCTGGAAGGGAGCGATGAAGCCGCCCGAGGCGGCGTCCACGTGAATGCCCACCTGCCAACCGTTGGCGCCATTGACCTCGGTCACGACCTTGTCCACGTCCCACACGGGGTCGTACTGGCCGCCGTAGTGGTTGCCCATGATGCAGACCACGCCCATGGTCTTCTCGTCGATGGCGCCGCGGACGCTCTCGGGATCCACCTTGAAGGTGTCCCGTGAGGGCTCCACCAGCCGGGGCTCGATGTCCAGGTACTTGAAGAGCTTCTCCCACGCCGCCTGATAGCAGGTGGAGATCACCATGTTCGGCCGCATGGCGCGGACCTCATCGTCGCTGAGCCCGTGGCGCTCCTTGTACCAGGCGCGCCAGCGGAACTTGAGCGCGAGGCCGGCGAGCAGGCAGGCCTCCGTGGACCCCACGGTCCCCGCGCCCGCGTAGACGCCGTACTCCTCGAAGTCGTCCGGCCGCGGGCAATTCCAGAGGGTCGCGATCATGTTCACCACGGAGTCGTGGATGGCGTACGACTTGGGGTACACCGTCTGATCCGCGAGGTTGACCTTCAGGCCCATGAGGGCGACATCCTCTTCCTCCGGCTCGAAGCTCACGTTGACGTAGGACGACGTGTTGAGCTTCTGGTCGAAGTCGAGGGAGTGGGCGTTCTCGATGAGCGTCTTGACCGTCTTGGCGGGGAGCCCCGCGTCGGGCATGCGCGCCCCGTCGGCGAGGTCGTGCTCGGCCTCTGCCGAGAAGTAGTAGCTGGGGTCCGCCTGCTGGCGAGCGCGGTGCAGCTCGTCGCGCAGGGCGGCGACCTCCTGCTTCAGGTCTTCGATCTCGGAGTTGGTCATCGGGGCAATAGGGGGAGGGGCGTCCGCCTGTCGGCGTCCGCGAAGGGGGTGGTTTGCGGGGACCCGGGCGTAGGTGTCGGCAGGAGCGAGCGATCCCTCGAGCCGCTGCATTCACTCAGCCGTCGGCGGCGATGTAGGCGTCGATGACGGCGCGTTCGCCTTCCTTCCCGCCTGCGGCGTTGCCGTGCTCCATGCCGACGATGCCGGTGTAGCCCTTCTTCTTGAGGTGACGGAAGACGTTGCGGTAGCCGATCTCGCCGGTGCCCGGTTCCTTGCGTCCCGGGTTGTCGCCGACCTGGATGTAGGCGATCTCGCTCCAGGACCGATCCAGGTTGGGGATCAGGTTCCCCTCGGTGATCTGCTGGTGGTAGAGGTCGTCGAGGATCTTGATCGACGGGGAGTCCACCGCGCGGCAGATCATGTACGCCTGCGGCATCCCTCGGAGCATGAGGCCCGGGTGATCGCGCCAGGGGTTCAGGGGCTCCAGGACCGCGACGAGGCCGGCGGGCTCGAGGATCTCCGCGGCGAAGCGCAGGTTGTCGATGGCGTTGGCCATCTGGTACTCGTGGGGCACGTTGCGCTTCATGGCGCCGGGGACGACCGTGCACCACTTGGCGTTGACTCGCTTGGCCACCTCGACGGACCGCTTCATGTCGGCCTCGATGCGCTCGCGCGCCTTGGCCGGCGGATCCACGAAGGTGGGGTTCCGCATGTCGACGTGGGCCACGAAGACGCCCATCTCCATCTCCAACTCGGCCAGGGCAGCGGCGATCCGATCCTGGGTGGCATCGTCCCGGCCCTTCATGCCGTTGTCCTCGAGGGCCGTGAAGCCCTCGTCCTTCGTGAACCTGAGCTGGTCCACCAGGTCGTTGCCGGCGTGGGCGCGGAACATGCCGAAGTGGGGGGCGTACTTCAGCCCGAACCCGGCGCCCCTGGGCGAGGGGGCGGGTGTGCTGAGTCGCTCGTTCCCGAGGGCGGTGGCGAACACGGAGGGTGCGGCGGCGGTGGCCGCGGCGGCGGCGGCTCCGCGGAGGAAGTGGCGTCGTTGCATGGGGAAGGGGGCGGGAGAGGGGACCTGAGCGCACACCGTACACGGCGGGGCCGATTCGGCGCGGCACACGGTTTGTAACCGGGCGCTCCGCGACTACCCTTGCGCCCCCGAACACGGGGTCCCACCCGGCCCCTGGCCCGCATCGCCGAGGTCGGATGCCCGGCAGATCGAGCATCTGCGCCCCAGCCTTCCCTCGTCCAGCCCTCCCTGAATCATGATCGAAGTCGCCCACCTGACGCGCCGGTATGGCGCGCTGACCGCCGTGGACGACCTGAGCTTCGAGGTCGGCCGCGGGGAGGTCGTCGGGTTCCTCGGTCCGAACGGGGCGGGCAAGACCACCTCGATCCGGATCCTCACGGGCTACCTGGCGGCGACGCGAGCGGAGCGCCTGGTGGTGGCGGGCCATGACGTGCAGCGGGACTCCATGGGCGTGCGGCGCTCCATCGGCTACCTGCCGGAGTCGGTGCCGCTCTACCCCGAGCTGCGGGTGGAGGAGATGATGCGCTTCCACGCGCGCCTCCACCGCATGGACCGCCAGGGCCGCCGCCAGCGGATCTCCGAGGTGCTCGAGCGTGTCGGGGTCGAAGACCGGCGCAAGCAACTCGTGGGGACCCTCTCACGCGGGCTGAAGCAGCGCGTAGGCCTGGCCGTGGCGCTGCTCCCCGATCCCGAAGTCCTCGTGCTCGATGAGCCGACCAGCGGCCTGGACCCGATCCAGCGCGGTGAGGTGCGGGAGCTGATCCGCTCCCTCGCGGACGACCGCACCGTGCTGCTCTCGTCGCACATCCTCGGCGAGGTCGAGTCCATGGCCAGGCGCGTGATCATCCTGCACGAGGGCCGCAAGGTCGCCGACGGCCCCCCCGCCGAGCTCGCCACCACCCTCGGCGGTGGAGGGCACGTGGCCGTGGAGGTCATGGGGGCCGCCTCAGCCGAGGACATGGCCGAGCTGATCGGGTCCTTGCCCGGCGTCGAGTCCGTGTCGACGGGGGACCGGGTCGGGATCCACCAGTCCTTCCAGGTGCGCGGCGAGGGCGACCTCCGCGAGGACATCGGCGCCCTGGCCATGACCCAGAGCTGGGCGCTCAGGGAGCTGTCGTGGCAGCGCCCCACCCTCGAGCAGCTCTTCACCCGGCTGGTGACCGGGGTGAGCATCGATGAGCTCACCGCTGCCTCGCCCAGCGGGTCGGCGCCCTCGCCCGGAGCCGTTGAGCCCCTCGAGGCCCCGATGGCCCAGCCCGTGGTCGCCGAGGGGCTCGAGCTCTCCTCGCCCAAGGCGCCGGCGGACCCCCTGCCCCTGGGCACGCCCGGCAACGCCGCACCCAAGACCATCTACAGCCTCAACCCCTTCGACCGCGGCGCCTCCAGGGACCTCTCCAAGCCCGTCTCCGTGGACGCCCCCGCGCCCGAGGCCGCCGCGAACGATGGGGATGGGCAGGGAGACCAGGAGCGCGACTCATGAGCGGCGCCTTCACCGTGGCTCGCCGTGAGCTCAGCGGCCTCTTCATGGCACCGTTCACCTGGATCGTGCTCCTGGTGGTGCTCTTCATCAACGGGCTGCTCTTCGCGACGATCCTCTACGACACCCAGTACAACGTCACGGCCTCGCTCAACGGAGCCATGACCGGCGCGGGCTTCTGGCTGTGGATGATCTTCCTCCCGGCGCTGCTCTCCATGCGACTGGTGGCCGAGGAGTCGCGCAGCGGCACCCTCGAGTACCTGCTCACCGCGCCCGTGAGCGACGCGGCGGTGGTGGTGGGCAAGTTCCTCGCGGCCACGGGCTTCCTGGCGGTCATCTGGTCCTCGTCCCTGGTCTACGCCGTGTCCCTCGACCTGGCCGGTGGGCCCCCCGACTGGCCCGCGGTGCTCGGGACCTGGTTCGGGACCGTCCTGGTCTCCGGCCTGTTCGTCTCCATCGGCATGCTGGCGGCGACCACGACCTCGACGCCGCTCCTGGCCGCGTTCCTCAGCATGGTCGCCTGCCTGACCTGGATGGCCGTCCCGTTCCTCGCGGCCCGCGTGATGGACTACCTCGTCCCGCTGCTCACCTCCAGCGCCGAGGACCAGGCGGCGCTCATCGAGCGGATGGCAGGCGTGGTGGCGAGCATGGACGCCCTGCGCCACTTCAGTCGCTCGTTCCAGCTGGGGATCTTCGACAGCGCGGAGGTCATCTTCTTCCTGACCTGGACGAGCTTCTTCCTATTCCTGACGGCGCGTTCGATCGAGGCCCGGAGGTGGCGAGGATGAGCGACGCCAGGGGAAACGTGGGGTGGCTCTCGCGGTTCGGGATCGGGGTGCAGGTGCTGTTCACCGCGGCCCTGGCCCTGGCGGCGGTCCTGCTCGTGAACTGGCTCGCGGCCCGGCCGGGGATCCGCCAGCGCGTGGACATGACCGCGGCGGGGAGCAACACGCTCTCGACGGCCAGCCTCGGGGTGCTCGAGCGGCTGGAGTCGGACATCCAGATCGACATCCTCTACCGGCCGATGAACGCGCCCCTGACCGCGCTGGGCCAGGACGTCCTCGTCCGCACGGACAGGCTCCTGCTGCTCATGGAGGAGGCCGCGGCGGGGCGGCTGGCGATCCAGGCGGTGGACACCAGCGACCAGGAGGCGTGGACCATCCGCCAGCAGGAGCTGCGGCTGCGCGGGTACGAGAACGGGCTGGTCGTCTCGAACGGTGACCGGCGAGAGTTCCTCGCGCTCTCCGGGGACCTCGCCGTCTTCGACCTCGGCAACCCGGTGCCGGAGTCGTACATCCCGCCGAGCATCGATCAGTTCGACGCCGAGCTGGCCATCATCGGCGCGATCCTGGACGTGACCCAGGGCGAGGAGCGGCACGTCTACTTCACCTACGGCTTCGGGGAGCTGGACGCGCTCGAGAGCGCCGACAACGCCGGGCTCGGGCTCCTCGCCGACGAGCTCGAGCGGGATGGGATCCGGGTCCACCGCTGGAACTTCCTCGAGGACGGCCGGCTGCCCGACGACTGCGCTGCCGTCGCGGTGGTGGGGCCGCAGGTGGGGTGGCCGGAGGACATGTACGCCGAGGTCGTGGAGTACGTGGAGGCCGGGGGCCGTCTCCTCGTGGCGCCCGAGACCGTACCGGAGCTCCTGCGCAAGAGCGACGTGCCGGACCTCCTCCGGCACTTCGATCTCGAGGTCAGCGAGGGGCGGGTGATGCACCCGCTGCTCGATCGCCGGACGGGGCTCGTGGTTCAGGGGCAGCAGGAGTGCGAGGTGCACGTGGTGACCGGGGACCTGATGAGCCTGCATCCGATGCTCAGCGCCATGCGAGGAGCCGGCGCCGCCTTCTCGGTCCCGATCGCCCACCGGATCAAGGTCGGCGTTCAGCCCCCGGACGGGGTCGCGCAGACCCTCTTCAGGTCGACACCGGAGTCGTGGCTGGACGCGCCGCCGTGCGATCGCCGCTACGACCCCGAGCTGGACGGCACCTTCCGTTCCTTGCCGCTCGCGGCCACGGTCCAGCGGCCGCCGATGGTGGAGCTGGAGACGCCGAAGGGCCTCGAGGAGGTGCCCGAGATCCGGATCGTGGCGCTCGGCTCCGAGGCGATGCTCACCAACGCGGCGCTGCAGAACCCCCAGTTCCGGTCCGCCGACGTGCTGCGCGCCGCCTTCAACTGGCTCCTGGACCGAGAGCACAGGATCACGATCAACGAGCGGGGGCCGGACTTCCGCTTCCTCCCGCTGGATCGCCCCAAGGCGGTGGTCTGGGTGATGAGGGTCGCGCAGTACCTCCTCCCGCTGGCGGCGCTCCTGGTGGGGGTGATCGTCTGGCTGCGGCGCGCGAGCGGCAGCCGCCGGGCGCCCGCCAAGGGCTCCAGCCCCGAGGAGGGCGCGAGATGAATCGACTGACCACCCTGCTCCTCATGGTCTGCGTGCTGGCGCTCGGGACCGTGGCGTACCTCCAGACCGAGCACGAGGCGAACACCCTCCCGGCGGATGGCCTCTCCGAGGCGCTGTTCCCGGGCGTCGACCGGAGCCGGATCGCGGCCATCCGGCTCGAGGACATCAAGGGATCGAAGCACATGCGCTTCGAGCGTGACCAGGCGGGGCAGTGGTTCATCACCGACCCCATCGCGTGGCCGGCCGAGCAGAACCAGGTGCTCGAGATCGTCCAGGTCATCCTGCGGAACAGGGTGGTGGCCGTCCCCGATGCGCTCGCCGAGCAGGCCATCCGCTCCTTCGAGCCCCCGGAGGGCTTCATCGAGGTGGAGGAGAGGATCGAGGGGGGGGAGCCGCGACGCACCCGGGTTGAGCTGGGCGCGGTGGACCTCGACGGCGCCCGTGTCTACGTGCGCCGGGACGGCCAGATCTTCCGGACGCTCCGGAACTTCGAGACCCCCTTCACCCTCGGCCTGAGCGATTATCGCTCCAAGCGGATCTTCGCGCTCCGCGCCGAGGAGGTCATCGCCCTCGAGCGGATCGGCGGGTGGTACGAGCAGAACGAGCAGCAGAACCTCGGGATGCGCGCGTTCCGGGAGGGTGCGGGCTGGCGCATCGACGCCCCCTCGAAGGCGCTGGGTGACCCCGCGCTCTTCACCCTCTGGACGCGCTTCCTCAACCGCCTCGACGCCAAGCGGATCGTGAGTGACCGCTCGGAGGTGGACCTCGAGCGCTACGGCCTCGACGTCCCGTGGATGTCCATCAGCGCGACGACCATGAGTGGCGCCGTGCAGACCATCCAGGTGGCCTCCAAGGACTCGCGGGTGTACTGCCGCCGCGGAGAGGGCACGACCATCTTCGAGCTGGACCCCGAGGACGTGCTACGCCTGAGGGAGCCGGTCACGAGCTTCCTCGAGGGTAACTTCGTGCGGTTCGATCGAGCGCGGCTGAAGGAGGTGCTCATCGGTCGGGGCGAGCGCTCGATCCGGATCCGGCCGGCGGGGGACGGCTGGGTCGTCGCCAGGCGGACCCCGGGCGTCTCGGACTACTCCGCGGACCTCCCTGGGGATCGAAGGCGAATCGAGGACCTCGTCTCGACGCTGGAGGTCACCCCCGTGGTGCAGTACTTCATCGACACCGACGGCGAGGAGTTCTTCCCCGTCGGGTCACGCGATCGAGGGGTCTGGGTGGAGACGGACGACGGACTCATCCAGGGGGGCGCCATCGCCCCCGCAACCCGCAACGCGGAGGGGACCGAGTTGCTCCCGCTCCTGCGGGATGGCGACAAGATCGTGGGGGCGCTCGACACGACCTTCACTGGCGTGCTCGAGACCTCCTTCGAGGACCTCCTTGACCGCGAGCTGTGGACGCTCTCCAACGCTCGTCTGCGCGAGCTTCGGATCCAGCAGGCGGGCCGCGCCCGCGAGTGGGTCCGCGCCGACGCGTACGACTGGCGCCCGAAGGGCACCAAGGTCCCGGCTCGTGAGCTCGACCCGGTGCTCGATCATCTGCTCTTCCTCAGGGCCGACCGGCACGTGGCAGAGGGCGACCGGGAGGAGCTCGCCGAGTCGGTGGAGGTGCGCTTCATCGACGGCGAGGGGAAGTCGCGGGAGGCGCGCTTCGGCCGGACCCCCAGCGGTGAGGCCCAGGTCCAGGTCGGGGCCCTGCGGGCGGTCCTCGCCCGCCAGGAGCTCCTCGCGGACCTCCAGGCGATCGTGGACCGCAAGCCGGATCCAGCCGGGCGCTGAGGCGGTGAGGGGGCCGGGAGGCTCCCCGAGCGGGTTCGGGGCAGAGGGCTTCCCAGGTGGGCGCTCGAACCCTACCATCCCCCTAACATGATGGGGAGCAGTCACGAGAGCGAGGGGGCCGCGTCGGTGCGAGCCGGCGGGGAGCGTCGGGCCCGGCGGGCCCAGGGGGTCGAGGCGATCGCGCGCCGCCTGGGGACGGAGCCGCCCTGGAAGGGGCGCATCGTCCACTGGCGCGAGGCCGCCGCCCGTCCCGGGCGCACCTCTCCCTGGCCCGCGTCCCTGGACCCGCGGCTCGTGGAGGTCTTCCAGGCCCGCGGCATCCAGGAGCCCTACGCCCACCAGGCGGCCGCCATCGACGCGGCGCTGCGGGGAGAGGACGTGCTGGTGGCGACGCCGACCGCGAGCGGGAAGACCGTCTGCTACACGGCGCCGGTGCTGCAGTCGCTGCTGGAGTCCGGCGGGGCGGCGCGGGCCCTCTTCCTCTATCCGACCAAGGCGCTCTCCCAGGACCAGACCGTGGGGCTCACGGGCCTGGTGGAGGAGTTCGTCGCGCGCCACGGGGAGAGCACCGGGGCCCGGGACTGGCACGCGTTCACCTACGACGGTGACACGCCGCCCAGCGTGCGGCGCACGCTCCGGGACCGGGGTCACATGGTGCTGACCAACCCGTACATGCTGCACCAGGGCATCCTGCCCAACCACGCGAAGTGGGCGGAGCTGTTCCGCGACCTCAAGTACGTCGTCGTGGATGAGGTCCACACCCTGTCGGGGGTCTTCGGCTCCAGCGTCGCCAACGTGCTGCGGCGGCTCCTGCGCATCGCGCGGCACTACGGCGCGGACCCGACGTTCCTGGCCTCATCGGCCACCGTCGCGGACCCCCGCGGTCACGCCGAGCGGCTGTTCGGCCGCCCGGTGACGGTGGTGGACGAGGACGCCTCGCCGTCCGGCAAGCGCATCTTCGGGGTTTACGAGCCTCCGGTGGTGAACCCGGTGGCAGGGCTTCGGGCCAACGCCCTCGAGGAGGCTCGGGAGCTGGCGCGCGAGGTCGTGGGCCCGGGTCACCAGACGATCTTCTTCTGCGGGCGCCGGACGGCCGTCGAGGTGCTGACCCGGTACCTGAAGGAGAGCGCCAAGCAGCTCGGGTTGAAGCCGAGCGAGATCCGCGGCTACCGAGGCGGGTACCTCCCCGACATGCGCCGCGAGATCGAGTCGGGGCTGAAGGACGGCAAGATCAAGGTGGTGGTGTCCACCAACGCGCTCGAGCTGGGCGTGGACATCGGCGCCCTCGACGTGGCCGTGCTGGTGGGGTACCCCGGCAGCCAGGCCAGCTTCTGGCAGCGCGCAGGTCGGGTCGGCCGTCGCGGCAACGCGAGCCTCGTGGTGCAGATCGCCCGCAGTGAGCCCGTCGATCAGTTCCTCGTCCATCACCCCGAGTACCTCTTCGAGGCTCCCCGTGAGCGCCTCGGCGTGGACCCCGACAACCTGGTGCTGCTCAGCGAGCACGTGAAGTGCGGCGCCTTCGAGCTCCCGTTCCGCGCGGCCAGCGAGGGAGCCGAAGGGGGAGCCGACGGGGGAGAGGCGGAGGTCCTGGAGGGGGAGCCCGAGTTCGCCCAGGCTCCCCACGTCCCGGAGATCCTCGACTACCTCGCGGACGAGTCGGGCTTCCTCCACCGCCGGGGGGACACCTGGTTCTGGATGGCGGACGCCTATCCGGCCCAGGACGTCTCGCTCGCGGGGGGAGACATCGACAACGTCCTGATCCTCGAGCAGGGGACCGAGCGCGCCATCGGTGAGACGGACCGCGAGTCGTCGATCACCACGGTGCACGAGGGGGCCATCTACCAGGTGCAGGGGGTCACTTGGAGGGTGGAGCGCTTCGACTACAAGAACAGGCGCGCCTACGTCACCGAGGTGGAGTCCGACTACTACACCGACGCGCAGAC
>CAZEFP010000033.1:2688-13609 GCA_964511565.1 uncultured Planctomycetaceae bacterium | reverse complement strand
CCGGCGAGTCATAGTCATACGGCCCGGCGGTCCCCGTGATCTCGGCGGTGGCCGGGCCGGCTCCGGGTAGCGCGGCGTCGAGACGGAAGTTCACCGGCGCGTCGAGCGCGAGATCGCTGACCGCGCAGTGGATCCTGTCGACGAGCACGAAGGTCTGTTTGTCGCGCGTCATATCTGTCATCGAGACGCGACCTTTCTCGATGTTGAGCAGAGCGATGACCGCGGCAAGCTCTGCTGCCGGCTCCGCGTCGGTCACCTCCGTGTCCACGTCGCCGGACACGGCGACGATCCGCTGGCCGCTGCGCCGGTCGATGCTCGTGTAGCTGCGGCCCTCCTCGACGAGGGCCGCCACGGAGAGGGGGACCTCGCCGCCGCGCGGCGTGCGCAGGATCAGGTTCTCGACGGTGCTGAGTCGCTCACGCTCGTCCCTGGGGAGCCGGACCAGCACCTTGACCTCGTTGCGGCCGCGCTGCTGGCGGAGGGCCTCGGCGCCGTAGAAGGCGGCGCGCACCTGGCTGGCCACCTCGTTGGAGGTGAGGCCCGTGCTCCGACCCGCCTCGGTCAGGGTGAAGCTCAGCTGGCGCTTGCCGCTCGCGGTGCCGTCGTCCACGTCGCTCACCCCGGAGTAGCCGCGCAGGGTGGTGGCGATCTCCCGGGCCGCGGCCTCCAGCGCGGCCTGGTCCTCGCCGGCCAGCTGGACGTCCACGGCCTTACCTGACGGGCCGAACGAGCGCCCGCTGAACGAGAGCGCGTCCACGCCGACGACGTCCCCGGCGACCTGCCGCCAGCGCTTGTTGAACTCGATCCCGCCCACGGCGCGATCCTCGGGGGGGCGCAGCGCGGCCTGGATGGAGAGCTCGCTCGCCGAGCCGCCCACGCCGCCGATCTTGGTGAAGATGCCGCTGATCACGTCTCCACCCAGGGCCTCCTCGGTCTCCCGCGCGGCGGCCTCGAGGATCCGCTGGACCTCGCGGGTGGACTCGATGGGGACGCCCACGGGGAGCCGCGCGGTGGCCTGGGCGAGGTCAGAGTCGACGCGGGGGAGGAAGCTCGTCCGGATCAGGCCGCCGCCCAGGACCCCGGCGGTGATCAGCAGCATCGCGACCCCCGCGGCGGGGATGAAGTAGCGCTGGTGCAGGGCGAAGTCCACGAACGGCGCGTAGACGCGCTCGCTGAAGCGGTCGAAGAGCCACGCCACCGCCCGGTTGGGAGCCCCGAGGAGGTGCATGAGGCGACCGGTCTCCCCCGCGTGGGCCAGGTGGGCGGGGAGGATGAAGAGGGACTCCACGAGGGAGATCGCGAAGACCGAGACGACCACCGCGGGGATCTGGCGGAAGATGTTCCCGCTGGCCCCCGGGACGAAGAACAGCGGCATGAACGCCGCGATGTTCGTCAGGACGGCGAAGGTCACCGGCGTCGCCATCTCCTTCGCGCCCTCGATGGCCGCCTGCAGCGGCGGCTCTCCGGCCTGCCGCCGCTCGAAGATGTTCTCGCCCACGATGATCGCGTCGTCCACGACGATGCCGAGGGTCACGATGAACGCGAAGAGGGACACCATGTTGATGGAGGCGTTCGTCGCGGGGAACACGAGGAACGAACCGACCACCGAGATGAGGATGCCCACCGTGACCCAGAAGGCCACGCGCGGCTGCAGGAAGAGGCCCAGCAGGAGCAGCACGAGGCCGAGGCCGAGCAGGGCGTTGCGGCCCAGCAGGTCCAGCCGCTCGCTGTAGGCGACGGACTGGTCGTTCCAGGCCTCGAGGCCGACGCCTGCGGGCAGCTCGTCGGCGAGCTCGGCCAGGACCTCCCGGGTGGCCGAGGCGATGGCGATGGGCGTCTCGCCGCCGACCCGGCGCACGAAGATCTCCAGGGCAGGGGCGCCGTTGAAGGTGGCCTCGATGTCGGCCTCGCTGAAGCCGTCCTGGACCGCGGCGACGTCGCGCAGGCGCAGGACGGTGCCCGACTCGGTCGTGACCAGGGGGAGGTCGGCGAACTGGCTGGCGAGCTCGCGGCGCTCCTGGGTCCTGAGGAGGACCTCGCCCGCGTCCGTGTTGACCTCACCGCCGGGGAGCTCGAGCGCTGCCTGGCGAATACGGTTGGCGACGCCGGGCAGGGACAGGTCGTAGGCCCGCAGCTGCTCCTGGGGGATCTCGACGGCGATCTCATGCTCGCGCGCCGCGCCCAGCTCGGCGAGGGTGATCTGGGGGTGCGCGATGAGCCGGTCGCGGACGCGCTCGGCCAGCAGGCGCAGGGAGGCCGGAGAGAGCTCCCCGTGCACGATGACGCTCAGCACGGTGCGCTCGGCGTTCGCGATGGAGACCGCCGGCTCCTCGGCCTCGGCGGGGAACGTGATGATCCGGTCGACCTCGTTCTTCACGTCCTGCAGGACGCGCCCGCGGTCGGCGCCGGTCACCAGCTCGAGGGTCACCGTCCCGACGCCCTCCAGGGCCTGGCTCGACACCTTCTTCACGTCGACGATGCCGGCGGTCCGGTCCTCGACGGCGAGCAGGATGCCCTGCTCCACCTCCTCGGGGCTCGCGCCGGGGTAGGGGACCCGGACCGTGATGCTGTCGAGGTTGAACTCGGGGAAGGTCTCCTGGGTGACCCGCGTGCTGAAGATGAGCCCGCCGATGACCAGGATGAGCATCGAGAGGTTGGCGGCGATGCTGTTGCTCGCCATCCACGCGATGGCCCCGCGCGGGCGCTCCTTGCCGTCGCTCATCGGCCGGCCTCCTCGAGGGACCCGGCACCCACCTGCTCGGCGCCACGGGTCCTGGGGGCGAGCTTGAGCCCGGGGATCGGCACCGCGACGGCGCTGGTGATCACGCGCTCACCTTCCTCGAGCCCGGCGACGACCAGCACGTCGTCGGGGCGGCGCATGACCACGTCGACCTGGCGGATCTGGAGCTCGTCGTTGGCGTCGGCCACCCAGACCGTGTCGCCCTCACGCAGGGCCGCACGGGGGACGGAGATCGAGCCCTCGATCGGGCGGCAGGGCAGGAGGACCTCGGCGTAGGCGCCCAGGAGGGCGGAGGCGCCCTCGGCGCTGAGCGGGTCCGTGATGGTGACCTGCAGGCGCGTCATGCGCCCCTCGGGGTCCACCTCGCCCAGGACTCGCTCGAGCGTCCCCGCCCGTTCCCCGTCAGGGAGCAGGATCCGCGCGGTTGCCCCCGCGGGCTGGAGCAGGTCGAGCCGCTCGGCGGGCACGCTGACCTCGACGGAGAAGCGAGAGCGGTCCACCATCCGCGCGAGCTCGGCGCCCACCACGGCCTGACCGCCGACCTCGACGCTCTCGCTCAACACCAGCGCGTCGAAGGGCGCCTTGATCTCCGTGCGCTCGAGGTCGAGCTGGGCCTGGGCCACCCGGGTGCGGGCGCTCTGAACCTCGGAGCGGCGGCGGGCCAGGTAGGGCTCGCGCAGCGCGAGCTTGCGGCCCGCGTCGGTCACCTCGATGGACCCCTCGAGGAGCTTCCACTCCCGCTCGGCGACCGCGGCGTTCCCGAGCTCGATGTCCAGGTCCGACTCGGCGGCGACCAGGTTGGAGTTGGCCACGTCGAGGGCCAGGATGTAGTCACGGCGATCCACCTGCAGGATGGTCTCGCCCTGGCTGATCAGGCCGCCCTCCAGGAGCTCGGGGTGGATCTGCTGGATCGGGCCGCCGACGGTGGGGCGGAGCACGAGGGTGCGGAGGGGCCGGACGGTGCCGAAGACCTGGAGGCTCGCCGCATGGTCCTGCTGCTCCACGGTGATCACGTCCACGGGCAGGATGCGCGGGGGCGGCTGGACCTTGGGCGGCGCCTCGCGCCGGTCGATCAGAGCCTTGGCGACCACGGCCCCGCCGGCGATGACGGCGATGGGCGCGGTCCAGCGGAGGAGGGTGCCGACGACCTTGATGGGAGAGACCATGGGGATTCGATGCTCAGCGAGCGCCAGAAGTGGGGGTCGTGGGGTTCGGGCCGGAGGCTCCGGCATCGGCCAGGGGATCCTCGAGTGACTCGGTCCAGGAGCCGCCGAGGGCGCGCAGCAGCTGGGCGCGGGCGCGGAGGACGCCCGCGCGCTCGGTGATCAGGAGGCGCTGGAGGGCCTGCTCGGTCTGGACCGCGGCGAGGACCTCCAGGTAGCTCTCCACGCCGCCGGCGTAGCGCAGGCGCGCCTGGATCAGCTCCTCGGCAGCGAGGGACTCCTGCAGCTCGAGGACGGCGATCCGCTCGAGGCCGCGGCGCTCCAGCGACAGGGCATCCTCCACCTCCTGGAGGGCGGCGAGGATCGACTGGTTGAGGCCGTCGATGGCGCCCTCGAGCACGGCGCGCTGACGGTCGACCTCCGCGCGGCGAGCGCCGCCGTCCACGATGGGGCCGACCACGTTGGCGGCGATGGAGGAGATCGTCCTGTCGAAGATGTCCGCCAGCTCGTTCGCGTCGAAGTTGTACGCGGCGGAGAGATCCAGGCGCGGATAGCGCGCGGCGATGGCGGCGGCCACGGACGCGTCCGCGCTCTCCACGCGGAGCCCCGCGGCCACCACGTCCGGCCTGCGGGTGAGCAGGGCAGAGGGGACGTCGAGGACGGGGAGCGGCGGAAGGGCCGGGAGCTGGCGGGGAGCGTCGAGGGCCTGATCCGTGGGCGCCTCGCCCGTGAGGACGGCGAGCTGATAGCGCGCTCGCTCCACCTCGCCGGCGAGCTGTGGGAGCTCCGCGCGGGTGCCCTCGAGCTGGCGGCGCTGCTGGAGGACATCCAAGGCAGAGCCCGTGCCGGCGGTGGCGAAGCGGGCCTCGGTGAGCTCGAGGAGCTGCTCGCCGGCGAGGATCTGCTCGCCGACCAGGTCCGTGAGGGCGCTCCTCTCGACGATGGTGAGCCACGCGTCCACGGCGCGGCCGCTGAGGGCGAGCCCCGTGGCTCGCACGTCCGCGGCGGTCGCCGCCTCCTCGAGCCGCGCGGCCTTCAGGGTGCTGTCGATGCGGCCGAACAGGTCGACCTCGTAGCCGAGGGCGAGCCCGAGGGAGTAGGTCTCCCCCGTCCGGATCGGGATGTTGAAGCCGCTGTTGCCCTTCTGGTCGATCTCCTGGTAGCGCGCGGCGGCGGTGCCATCGAGGGAGGGGATCCTCGGGGCGCCCGCGGCGCGAGCGCTGGCCTCGCTCTGCCGCAGCCTGGACCAGGCTTGCCGCAGCTCGAAGTTGCCGTCGAGGACGCGGTCCACCGCCAGGTCGAGGCTCTCGTCCCCGAACGTGGTCCACCACGGCTCGGCGCCGATCTCCGCGCCAGCGTCGGTCGGCGCGCTCAGGGTGGCGGGGAGGTTGATCTCGATCGAGTCGGCGGCCGGCTCCGGCGTCGATCGGCACGCGGCGCCGAGGAGGAGGCCGAGGACCGGGAGGCCGGAGGCGGCACGGGCCAGCGGGGTGCGGGAGGGGTCACTCATCGATGTCCACCGCGAAGTGATCCGCGTCCACATTCTCCAGCATCTTCATCAGCACCTCATGGAACACCTCGAGCCGCTCGCCCGAGATCCCGTTCTCGAAGAGTTCCTCGACCTTGCTGGCCGTCTTCGAGAGGCGAGGCAGGAGCGCTCGGGCAGCAGGCGTCAGCCCGAGCAGGTGGCGCCGGCCGTCCTCGGGGTCCGGCTCCCGGGTCACCAGGCCCTTGTCGCTCAGCCGGTCCACCATTCTCGTCACGGCCGTGCTGTCCACTCCCATCTGCCGCGTGAGCTCGGAGGCGGTCGGCCGGTCCGCTCGCGCGATGAAGTGCAGCATGCCGACCTGGCGGCGGGTCAACTCGAACCCCCGCAGCTCCCGGTCGACCTCCGTCCGAAACGCCGCGCCGAGTCGGTTGACCCAGTAGCCCGTCACGTGCGGGAAAGGCAGCCGCTCGTGGGCTCCGAAGGGGAAGGCAGGCATGGCGGGGAATCGTCGGTCATGACTGGTAGTTGAGGGCCCGAATACCGACGGTTCGACCGTAAGACTAATGCTCTTCTGCTGGTACGCCGATGACGGCAGGGCGCCCGGGGCCGGTCGCGTCGGCTTCTTGGTCGATGTGGCGAGTGGTACGGTCCTGACCGGCCGCGTTCTCCGGCGCGCGAACCCCGGCGAGACCCCATGTCCCACAACGACGGCTCAGTTCAGCTCGGCATGAGCACCTCCACGGATCCGGAGGGGGCGACCTGTGGGCTCGCGCAGCGGGTCCACCGCGGCCTCCACCGGCGCGTGGACATCAGCAGCCTGGTGTTCTTCCGCATCGCATTCGGCGCGATCATGGTGTGGGAGGTGACCCGCTACCGCGGGTACGGGTGGGTCCAGCGCTACTTCACCGAGCCCGCGTTCAACTTCCCGTATCCGCTCTTCGAGTGGGTCAAGCCTTGGCCAGGGAATGGGATGAACGGCCACTTCATCCTCCTGGGGGCGATGGCGTGCTGCGTCATGATCGGGCTGATGTACCGGATGAGCGCGATCCTGCTCTGGCTGGCGTTCACCTACGTCTTCCTGCTCGAGGAGGCGCGGTACCTGAATCACTTCTACCTGGTCTGCCTCCTCACCTTCCTCCTGGCGGTCGTCCCCGCCAACAGGAGCCTCTCCGTGGACGCGCGCTTCAACGCGTCCCTGCGCAGCGACACCGCGCCGGCCTGGGCCCTCTGGTTGCTGCGCTTCCAGGTGGGGGTCCCGTACTTCTTCGGGGGGGTCGCGAAGCTCAACAGCGACTGGCTTCACGGCTCACCCATGCGCTATTGGCTCGCCTCACGGGACGACTTCCCGGTCGTCGGCCAGGCGTTCCACCATCCCTTCACGGCCTACTTCTTCAGCTACTCGGGGCTGCTGATCGATCTGCTCGCCGTCCCGCTCCTGCTGTGGCGTAAGACTCGCCTGGTGATGTTCGTGGTGCTGGTGGCCTTCCACTTCACGAACACGCGGCTCTTCGACATCGGGATCTTCCCGTGGACGATGATCGCGGTCACGACGATCTTCTTCCCGCCGGACTGGCCGCGCCGCCTGCTCGCAGACCTGCGGCAGTTCTCGGCTCGAAGCATCGCCTCGCTCGTCGGCGGCGCCCTGGGCGCTGTGATGGCGGCGGCGTTCCGCGGAGAATGGACCCTGGTCCCCGCAGCGATCGGCGCGCTGGCGGGGATGGTGATCGCCTGGAGCCTCTTGCCTGCCATACACGGCGCTCCGGAGCTGGGCGGGCCGGCGACGGAGGAGCGGGTTCGCTCGCGGGGTTCCCGAGCCGTGACGGCCTGCGTCCTGCTCTGGGTGACCGTCCAGGTGGCCATCCCACTCAGGCACTACCTCATCCCCGGTGTGGTCCACTGGACCGAGGAGGGGCACCGCTTCTCATGGCACATGAAGCTCCGGGGCAAGGACGGCCAGCTGACCTGCATCGTCCGCAACCCAGCCGATGGAGCCATCAGGACGGTGAACCCGGGAGACGAGCTCGAGGACTGGCAGGTGAGGAAGCTCTCCACGCGGCCCTACATGATTCGCCAGTACGCCAGGCACCTCGCGGATGAGGCCGAGTCGGACGGCTGGGTGGGGGCCGAGGTCTATGTGCGGTCCAAGGTGCGGCTCAACGGGCGACCCTCCCAGGTGATGATCGACCCTGAGGCCGACCTGGCGCGGGTGGGCATGCGCTACATGGCGCACAACAGCTGGATCACGCACCTGGCGAATCCGCTGCCTCGGGACTGAGCGCTCCTCGTTCCCTACGACGGGACCTTGGCTGGATCCACGCAGGCGGGCCGCCATCCTCCAAAGGAAGCTGACGGCCCGCGCAGGGATGGCTCCTCGTCGCCTTGTGGGACGGGAGGCGGGTCGACTCAGGGCGTGAACGTGACGCCCACGGCGCTCGACGTGCCAGAGAGCTCGGCGCAGGGGCCGCCCATGTCGCGGAACCAGAACTGGAAGTACCAGGTCTCACCGGGGTCGATCTCTCCGATGGGGAGCTCGTTGTTCGCCTTGGCGAAGGCGACGATGCCGGGGCCCTCCTCGTAGGTGCCCAGGTAGCTGACCTTGCCCGGCTTCAAGCGGAAGATCTTCTCGCCAGCCGGCGGAGCCACGCAGAGCAGGCCGCCGCTGTTGGACAGCGGGAGGCGGGTGGTGCTCCTCGCCATGAGGAACTGCCCGAACGTGTTGGGCGGGAGGCTGAACGCCGTCAGGACGAGATCATCGGCGGCCACGCTCGGGCTGCCAGCGCCCGTGATGAAGGCGCCCTGACCGGAGGCGTTCACACAGCCACCGTTGGGGTCGTTGTTCCCGCAGGGGCAGTCGTTCTCGTCCGCGATGCAGTAGGGCGTGGTCGGATCGCAGTGACCTCCGCAGCCGCCGCTGTCGTCGTCATCAGACTTGCCGGACTTCCCCGACTTGCCAGATTTGCCTGACTTCCCCGACTTGCCAGATTTGCCTGACTTGCCGGATTTGCCCGACTTCCCTGACTTGCCGGACTTGCCGGACTTGCCGGACTTGCCAGATTTGCCGGACTTGCCCGACTTACCGGACTTGCCAGATTTGCCGGACTTGCCCGACTTGCCGGACTTGCCGGACCCACCGCTGTCGTCGTCGTCAGAGACGAGGATCGTGTTGGAGGCTGAGCCGGCATTGGCGTTGGCCCCGAGGAAGATCGGGACCGTGAGGGAGACCGCGACGATGGCGATCCAGGTAATGAGCGAGCGGAACATGGCAGTGGTGGGGGCGCGTGGGCCTCAGATAGGGATTATCGGACAGTGGATCAGTGGAACGCTGCCACCGACTGGGTGGCGGCTGGATGGCGGGGCGATCGAGGAGCGAAGGCGCGCCCGCGAATCGGTCGCATGGACGGGGTCAGGAGTGCCAGGGCTTGCGGCTAGCGCACCTGGAGCTCCTTGGCTGCTCTCTTGCAGTCCTCGAGGATCATGCGGAGGGACCAGGCTTGATTGCGGAGGTCGAGGGCATCCTCGGTGAGGACGCCCCGTTCGGGTCTTTGAGGCAGCACCTCGAGGATCGCGTGGAGTTCCAGGTTCAGCTCCTCGTACGCGTCCAGCGCGGCGACGGCGGAGGCCTGGTACTCGAGGAAGCGCTCGAGGTCGACCTCCAGCTTCGCGGCCGCGACCTCCCGAGCGGCGGGGTCGTCGATCTCCGACAGAGCGGCCCGGCGGCCTTCGAAGAAGGCAGCACCCTCCTTGTCCAGACCGGGGAGTTGCCGCTCCAACTGGTTCGCTTGCCGCTGGCAGGCCCGGGTCGCGACATCCAGCTGCTCCCGCGCCGCGGTGGTGGCGCGCTCACCGCGGGAGGTCAGGACCGGCTGCAGCCGCGCGAGCATCGCCTCGACGGTCTCGTCCGACCGGTCGGTCTCGACGTTGACGCGCTTGATCTGATCCTCGAGACCAACGCTGTGCACGGAGCCCTCTCCGGCGCCGAGCGCCCCGCAGGCACCGCTCAGGCAGGCGGCCAGCACCAACGGGCACCGACCGATGGCCTCACCGATGGATCGTCCGGTCTTTGATGAATCTCCGCGCATCTCGTCCTCCTCGCTCACGGCGTCGCTGCTCCTCGCTCTGGCGGCGCCCGCTGGGGTCTCCTCGAAACTCCCGCGAAGCGGTCTTGAGGTCGTAGGAAGACGGATATCGGAAGATCTCCAATCAAGGCAGCCCATGGAGGCAGAATGGGACGATGCCGCGGCCTGGCTCCGATGACGCCCCCTCGAGGGGCCTGCCCTCCGCCTCCTCCCTCCGGGCCCTGGATCGCAGGGATCCAGCGCTCGGGAGGGCCCGGCGTCGACTGGCGGCCTTCCCTGGCTTCCCGATCCAAGGCGAGGCGGGGTCCCACTTCCACGCGCTGGCTCGATCGATCATCTACCAACAGCTGGCGGGGGCTGCGGCGAGGACGATCCATGATCGCGTGCGGGACCTCACCCCGGGGCGCCGGTTCCCACGGCCCGAGGAGCTCGTCGCCCTGGACGACGAGGTCCTCCGTGGGGCGGGCCTCTCGGCGGCCAAGCTCGCGGCGCTTCGCGACCTGAGCGGGCGCGTGCTGGGGGGGGAGCTGCCGCTGGCGTCGATCGCGCGCCTCTCCGACGAGCAGATCGTGGAGCGGCTGGTCGAGGTGCGTGGCATCGGCCCGTGGACGGCGCAGATGTTCCTGATGTTCAGGCTCGGTCGCCTCGACGTTCTGGCGCCGGGAGACCTCGGGTTACAGGAAGGGCTGCGGCGCCTGGACGGGCTCGCAGAGCGTCCGAAGCCTCGGGAGCTCGCGGCGCGCGGCGAGCGCTGGGCACCCTTGCGATCCGTGGCCTCCTGGGTGCTGTGGAGGCTGAGCGAGGAGTAGCGGCGACGCCGGAAGGCCCGCTGGACTCACGCGCTCCTCGGAAGCTGACCGGCTCCTTCCGCGGCGCTGACCGGTTGAACGACCTGACGGTCCCGCATCACGACGGCGCCGCCGGCGAACGAGACCTGCCAGCCGGTGGGCAGGAGCAGGTAGGGCGCGATCTCGGGGCGTCGACTCATGATCGTCCAGAGGCTCACGAGCTTCAGGTTCTCGGGAGCGCAGACATCCAGCTTCGAGTCGTGGGCGCCGATGTACCAGCCCGAACGGTCGCCCATCTCGCCGGCGAGCCGGTCGATGAACGTCGTCTGGCACTCGTCGAGGTCACGCACGATCAGCACCGTTTGCCTGCAGTTGCACAGCGCCGCCTCCGCTCCGAAGCGCTCGAGCATCTTGCGCTGCATGGCCACCAGGCGCAGCGCGTCCGAGCAGTCGTCGGTGTAGATCAGCGCCGGGTCGCCCACTCGTGGCGCGGTCACCCGCAGCCCCTTGTGGTCCGCGGCGATGCGGAACCAGATGAAGCCCAGGCGGAACTCGTCCCCGTCCTCGAAGGGTTGGCCGCGCGCCGCCGTCCGGTCGATCCACGTCTCCATCACGTCGATCACGTGGCGGGGTGCCTCAGGGGCGTGGACCGTCGGGCGGGCCAC